>NZ_JAEMUE010000062.1:0-23513 GCF_018342435.1 Neochlamydia sp. AcF65 | reverse complement strand
TGACGGTGTTATCCTCTGACATGGCTCCTCCTGTATTAAAGGAAAAGTTGTAAGGAAAATATTTTTACTTATCAAGTAAAATTAAATGCGTTAACCCTGTTGCCTATATATGAAAAAACCATTAAAAAATGTATAAATTGTTATAATAGAAAATTTCCAATAGCTTGTTTTGCGTCCTCTCATAATATTGTGGTAGGTGAGCAAAACCCTCCCTCTTCTCGTGCAGCCAGAAGTTCGCATAAAAAGGCTCAATCATATACTGAACAAGAAAGTAAAAAATCGATATATCCTATTCTGTCCATAGATGGGGGAGGGATTCGGGGTATTATTCCCGCCACCATGTTAGTGGAAATTGAGAAAATAACAAGAGAGCCTATTGCCAATCTGTTTAAGTTAATGGGAGGAACTTCAACAGGAGGTATTCTGACACTAGGACTAAGTAAGCCTCATGAGGATGGCTCAGGACGCCCACAGTATAGAGCCCAAGATCTTGTAGAAGTCTATACTCAGGAGCATGGTAGAATTTTTCAGCGCCGCAAAAAACCTAAGCCGCCCTCAGATTTAGGCGGCTTAGAGCGAATATTTTGGCCTCTTTTTAATAGCTATGAGTATAAAAGTCCCTTACCCTTTTTTACTGAAAAATTAGGAAATGCTACTCCCTTATCTTCAGCATTGATTGATGTATTAATAACAACAAATACTGTTGAGGAAGTTTCAAAAAAGTTTATGGGTGTTGGAATAAATGGAGGATTTTTTGGCTGGTCCTTTATATCTGGCCTCGCAGGCAGACCCACCCCTGGAATTTTTTCACATGATAGTATCCCAAAGACAATACATATTTATACAAATAAAGGATTAAAAACGATCTCCTATAGTTTAACCCAATTAGAAAGAGCATATACCCGTTCTAATTTCTCTCGCTCCCCTGAATCTTTTTTATTTCCTAGGCCTTATTTTATAAATTACGTACATAAATCAGATTCTTTCATGGATTATGTGGCCCAAGTAACATCAGCGGCTCCATTATTTTTTCCTCCTGTTCAATCAAGTAACCCAGCATTAAAGCACGAAGTCTTCCTCGATGGAGGCTGTTTGCAAAACAACCCCGCAATCACCTGTGTTCTTGAATCTCTTGATAAAGGATACGAAAGAAATGATTTATTTTTGCTATCCCTAGGGACTGGAGATGCTCCTGATCCCTCTCCTTCTATTGATTTTAAAGCTGCCAGCTTCTCGATGTGGTTTAATATAACCCAACCCGATTACAGAACGGATTATATTCTTCGAGACATCCTAAGCCCTGGCGCGTACCACCGCCTTCAATATAGCTTTAAAAATCAAGGTCCTGCTCTTGATGATACGCAGCCGGACACAATTCAGTTACTCGAAAACTGCGGGAAGGAATTAGTAGAGGAAAACAAAGATAGCATTCGAAATATTTGTAAGGTTTTAAAACCGGATAGCATCTAGTTGCGGAACTTGGGGCCATATCAGTATTTGCTCTACAAAACATATTAAAACTTAGGAAGGATGCGTTGAAAATTTCTTAGAAAATCATTGATAAAAAACTTTAAAAACTCTTTTGTTTGCCGTCAATGAATGTGTCTCACTAATAGGCTTTTTTGATTAGCCAGGTATAATCTTCTTTCTTTTGTAAAAAGGAGGAAATGATGCCAGGAAGATTTGAGGGTTAACAGATACACAAGGGAAAATTTTAGAACCATTGCTTCCTAAAGCGCCTAAAAAACGAGGTAAAGGCTATCCGCATACACCGTATATTTCATATGCTTTAAATACAGTCTTAAAGGTAGTAAGTGTCAACTAATTTGTACTCCTACTAATAGAATATTTACTAAAATCTTCCTTGTCACAAGGGTAGAACGCCTTTGTTATTCATGATGGAATGCAGGTCAATGGCTAAATTTATTTAATTTATGCTAAGCTTGGAGCATAGGTAGATCAAAAGCCCCTAAATGGGCAACGCTTTTTATTTGTTAACCTACCTATCTCTATACTGTTTTACAATAGGCTTTAAAATGCCAGGCAGATGGTAAGAAAGATGCCCTAGCTGTAAAACAGAGTAAGATTTAACCCCTTGTCTGTTTAGCCTACATATACATTCTCAATCAGATGAAGTTCTTGTGGCTTAAGCAGTTGGCAGAAGTTATTTAAGCTGCTCGTGGCTAAAATAATAAACTCTACTTCTTGTAAAGAAGCTAAAATATTGATAAAGTCCTCTGAAGGCTTTTCATCACGAATATAGACAAGCAACTTTAGATGATCTTGATGAGCAATCTTCCTAATCGCCTGGAAGATAGTAGGAGTTAAGCCTTCCGCTCCAGACACGTTGATGATGGTGATTTTTTGTCCCTTTAGAGCTTGCTGTAATGCAAAGATATGCTCTTCATGGAACACCTTATTTTCTCCATCATATTTTAGCAGACGGCTAGCTAACTGCTTGAGTGTCACGCGCGCACAGCCTAAATGCTCAATAGCAATTCCAGCGGCTACGTTCGCTAATTGAGCGGCTTCCGCTAAGGTAAGCTTGTTGGCAATTGCATAGGCCAACATAGCTAAAACAGTATCACCTGCACCCGTCACATCTTTGACTTCATGTACGCGCACAGGGAAATCTTGACGCTCTCCTTTTCTCTCAAAAATAGAAATTCCTGCCTCAGAGCGAGTGATGAGGAGCACCTCTGCTTCTATTTGATGGAGAAGCTTCTCAGCAACTGTTTCAAGAGGAGTGGCTAAGGATAAATTGGCAGCAGCATAAGCTTCTGTTAGATTCGGCTTAATCATGGTCGTGCCGATATACTTAGCAAAATCCCTTCCTTTAGGGTCGGTGATCACTGGTATACTCAGCTCTTTAGCATATTCAATGATAGCGGTAAGTAAAGTGTTAGTTAAAAATCCTTTTCCGTAATCCGATAAGGCCACCACCTGCACCCCTTGAAAAAGAACTGGCAGATGATCAATGATTTGTTGCTCAAGCTGCTCTTCCAAATTCATGAATTTTTCATGGTCTACGCGCACCACTTGCTGATTTTCAGCAATGATACGATTTTTAACAGGGGTAAAGTAGCTCGATTGCGTAATAATCCCTTTGACATCGATTTTCTCGTGGGAGAGCAGCTCTTTTAAAGCTTGCCCATAAACATCATTACCGACCCGGCCAATAGCTACTACCTCCGCCCCTAAAGATATCAGGTTGAGCATGACATTTCCTGCTCCCCCTGGACGGTTTTCCTCGTGCTGTACATGGATAATAGCTACAGGAGCTTCAGGAGAAATACGCAGGGCCTTTCCTATCGTATAAGTATCTAACATGAGATCACCAGCTACCAGGACTTTACACACCCCTAGCCTGCTAAAAGGACCTGTCAACCTTACCATGTTTTCCCGGGAATTAAGTAGTTACAGATGTAATCTTCCACAGCAGCCTCTAAAGGTAGGGAAGCGGCCTGCTCTTGAAGAGCTTGGCGGGTTTTTGTCATATCAGCACATGTATAATTCTGGTATTTACCTACCAGCTCCTCAGGCATATTTACATATTCTATCTTAACAGGCTTATGGATAGCCTTAAAAACAGAAGCAGCTAATTCATTCCAAGTACTAGCATTTCCTGAACCGATATTATAAATTCCATTGACTTTGTTAAAAAGAAAAGCGCAAGTCATGCGAGCCACATCTTTAATATAGACAAAATCGCGTTTTTGTCCCCCATCAGGATATTTACTGGGCTCAGAAGATTTGAAAAGCCGCACGACATTTTCATGTCGGGCCGCAGGCAACAGGCGCACAATGGCTGAAGCCATCTGACCTTTGTGATTTTCATTGGGTCCAAAAACATTAAAATACTTTAAACCTACCACCTTATTCAAGACTTTCTGATTTTTTAACCATAAGTCAAAAAGATGCTTAGAATAGCCATACATATTAAGCGGTTGCAGGCTCTCTAATAGATTTTCATTATCTAAAAATCCTTGCGTGCCATCCCCATAAGTTGCAGCCGAAGAAGCATAGATAAAGCGTTGGCCATGGGTTAACGCATATTCAGCTAGCTTAACACTATAGCGGTAGTTATTTTCCAAAAGATAGCTGGCATCCCTTTCTAAAGTGCTACTGCAGGCTCCTAAATGAATAAAAGCTTTAATGGCATCTTCGCGCCCTACCATCCATGTTAACAACTGACTTTTATCCAAAATGTCTATAAAACATTTGCCCACTAGATTTTTCCATTTCTCAGAAACGCCTAGATCATCGACGAGAATCAAATTAGAGATTCCTCGATCATTTAAATGCCGTACTACGCCCGAGCCAATAAAGCCAGCGCCTCCGGTGATGATAATGTACTGCTCACTAAATGCTTTCATAGGAAATCTTATTTAAAGGATTAAAAATTTTTACCCAGATGATTCTCTCTGTCCAAGCTAAATTTGCTCCTTCCCCACCTCTTGAGTAGGCCATTATTTATGGATAGAATTTAATTGTTTTCTTAAAATTCAAATAGGCAAATATTAGCAAAGCTAGGAACAGATTAAAAAACCTTCACTCACTTAATTAATGCCTCAATAGCCTTACATTCTATCAATAGCTCAATTTAATCGCGCGCAGAATCAAAAGGGTACCATCTGTCTGCAGGACGGTTGATGAAAGTGGCAGGATAAAAGGTAACTTGTGGAATGATGGGAGGAGCAACACGGCCCAAACAATAAAAAGCTGTTCCACTGCCAGTCATTGAGACGGTCTCATATCCACTTCGTAGCAGCTCTTCTTTAACTGTTTTTAAATAAGGGTTTAGTTCAAAAGCAGGTCCTTCTAAATCGTTAAAATAAAAAGGCTGATTAGAAAAAAAGCTTTGTAGCACTACTTCTGGGTCATAGGAAGATATTTTAGTCACATCGAGTTGCTTAAATACCAGAGGAGTAGATAATCCTTCGTAAGGTTTGGCTATCCACAAGCGCTGAAGAGGTAAGGGATTTAAGAAACGAAGTACTTCACCTCTTCCTGTGCAGTAAGCTGTTCCTTGAGATAGAAAAAAAGGAACATCGGATCCTATTTCACTCGACCATTCTATTAGCTGCTCTAGAGGAACAGGAAAGCCATGCAATTGATTGAGAGCCCATAGCGTGGTTGCGGCATTGCTACTGCCACCTCCTAGCCCTGATTGCATGGGAATATTCTTTTCTAAAACGACCTTTAAACCAAAATTTAAGCCCGTTTTCTTCCTAAAAAGATGTGTAGCTGCTGTAATTAAATTGGAAGAATCTTTAGAAAGGCTAGGATGTTCACACATGAGCACATCTTGGCTTCCTAGAGCAAAATGAAGGGTATCATGAAGATTAATCGTTTGAATAAGGGAAGCAAGATTATGGTATCCATCTGAGCGATGATTTAGAACCTTTAAAAAAAGATTAATTTTAGCAGGCGCTAAAAGAGTAAGCATAGGAGTAATGTTTTAAGGCTTATTGCTATTTTAAAATAGATATTTAATAGAGCAAAAAGTCTCTTGTAAAAACAGTTTACAAGAGACCTTAAATTTACTTAGACTTTGTAACGCTTTCTTCCTTAGGAAGAGCAGCTTTACCTTCAGGTTCAATGGTTAAACTAAAAGAAGCTTGAACACCTTCTTTAAGCTTTACGCTAATTTTATGCACGCCGGTTACCTTAATAGCATGCTTGAGTTGAAGGCTACGTTTGTCCAAAGTGATTGACATCTGCTGTTCCAAAAGCTCAGCAATATCTCCAGTACTTACAGAACCATACATATGTCCTTCATGATCTACCTTAACGATTGTAGTAATATTCTGACCTTCCAGCTTAGTGGCAAGCTCATCGGATTCTTGACGATCAAGAGCCGCTTTTTTCTGACGTTCCTCCTGCAGACGAGCTTGCATGCGCAAAGCCTTCTTATCTGCAACAACTGCCATTCCTTGCGGCAGTAAGAAATTACGTGCGTAGCCTGGTTTAACCCCAACAATATCTCCACTACGCCCCAGCGCTTCGATGTCCTTGAGCAACAGCAATTTATTTGCCATATTTAGTTCTCCTCAATTTTAAACTTCTGCCACAAAAGGCAATAGGGCCATGTGACGTGCTCTTTTAATCGCGTTTGTCAGATGTTTCTGATAATATGCAGAAACGCCTGTAATGCGCCTTGGCAGTATTTTACCTCTTTCGGTAATAAAGCGAGAGAGAGTATTAATATCTTTATAGTCGATATGTTTAATACCAGCAGCTATAAATGGACAACGTTTACGTTTCTTCGAACGGAAATCGCCTGGCTCAGAGAACCTTTGACCCATATTTCTCATAATCTGTGCTCCTTATGCGCTTTCTTCCAATAAAGGTTTAAATTCAATTTTTTCCATAACTTTATCCGCTTGGAGTGTGATAAAGCGGACGAGGTCTTCGTTAAGATGATATTCCTGCCAAAGCTCAGAAATAGCGGCGGGAATTACTTCAAAATAAATCACGAAATAGTGCCCTTCACGATGTCCATCAATTTCATAGGCCAGCCGGCGGCGACCCTGATCGTGAATTTTTAAAATCGACCCTTCACGCTCTGTAATTCCTTTTTGAATTCTATCGAGCGCTTTGTGACGAGCATCATCACTTAAGGTAGCGCTGATGATATACATTCCTTCGTAAAGGTTCTTAGGTTTTTGACTCATTGTTTTCTCCTGACCAGTATAAATTTAGGTCTTCCAAGCCTCTATTGAGGCTGTTTATTAACTGTTTTCATCACCTCAGTGATGCTTTCATTCATTAGCTGCTTAAGTACATCAACAGCTTGCTTGACATAAGTGGGAAGAACTTTTTGCTCTTCAGGGGTGAAATTATCCAGCACATAGTTAGCTAGGCTACCGCTTCCATGGTCCCCTATCCCCATCCTTAACCTAGCATACTTTTGCGTACCTAGATAGGCTTCTATGCTTTTTAAGCCATTGTGTCCACCAGCTCCCCCTTCTGTCCTTAGGCGCATGTGCCCATATGGTAATGCCACATCATCCACAATGACAACAAGGTTATCTGGTACTAACTTCACATAATCCATGTATCGACGCACTGCTTGACCACTTCCATTCATATAAGTGGTGGGCATCAATAGATGTATTGTCGTTTCGTTCCAAGCAGTTTTAGCTATCCAACCCTGCAACTGAGGCTTTTCTTTAAAGGGCACTCCCAGGTTTAAAGCCCACTCTTGTAAAACCATAAATCCAATGTTGTGCCTTGTTAGCTCATATTTTTTACCTGGATTCCCTAGTCCTACAAAGAGGCGATGCATGCTGAATGACTTACTATCCTTGTCTATTAAGAGTGATTAACGTTTAACTATAGCTACTGCCACTTCGTTAAGATCAGCCAAAGGTCTAATGCTTTCAGGGATATTCAAATCGACCAAGCGACGAGTTTCTCGCTGATTCATATTCTTTATATCTAAAACAAAAGCGGAAGGTATATCTTTGGGCAAGCAGCGTACTTTTAAGTAGCGAATGACTTGACGTAAGACGCCCCCTAATTTAATGCCTACGCAATCTACTACCCCTGTGCATTCAATAGGCACTTTTACATTGACTTGTACATCGTCTACCAATTCTTCAAAATCCAGATGAAGCACATCATATCTGGTTACATGATATTGGATCTCTTTGAGCAATGCGCGTCGTTCTTGGCCGTTTTCATCTACCAAGGTAAAAACATTTGTTGATAGCCGTCCTGGTTGAACTTGTCGACCGAGAGCATTAAACTCGCTGATGTTCAGCGCTATATTGTCTGCTTGTTCATTTCCACGCTTATAAATAATAGCAGGAACTTGACCTGCACGGCGAAGTTGCTTGGAGCTACTCTTCTTTCCTGCAGTTCTTTTAGTAACGTTTAGCTTCATGTAGCCTCCGATAGAATAAGAGTATTAAATTCAAAAGCATACTCTTTTTAAATATTGATTAAATTTTATGGATGTCTTCTTAAGTAGCGAGATTTAATATAGCTCGAGCAAAGAGAGGCGCTGCAGAGGCAACATGCACATTTTTTGTGGTTTTTTCTGCAAGACCCTGGAAGGGGACAGTATTTGTCGTTATCAGTGCTTCAATACAACTTTGGTTGATAAGCGGTAGAGCTTCCCCTACAAACAAACCATGCGTCATAGACGCCCAAATTCTTTTAGCACCCTTCTCTCGGCACGCTTTCGCAGCTGATGTTAATGTTTCTCCTGTGGAGCACATATCATCAGCGAGAAGTACATCTTTTCCTTTAACATCACCTATCACTTGTAAAGCTTCCACTTCACCAGCTTTAAGTCTTTGTTTATTAACAACAGCAAACCCAACATTTAGATGATTAGCATAATCACGCCCTAATTTGATGCTACCCACATCGGGTGTTACAACAACTAACTTATCAGTCTCAAATTTCCTGAAAGCTTTTACTAAAAGAGGCATGCACTGGAGGTTGATTACAGGGATATCAAAAAAACCCTGCACTTGGCCTGCATGCAAATCTGCAGCAATTATGCAAGCAACACCCGCTTTTTGCAAAAGATCGGCGACAAGCTTAGCAGTAATAGGCACCTGCGGCTTATCCTGACGATCTTGCCGGCAATATCCATAATAAGGAATAACGGCTGTGATGCGGCGTGCTGAAGCTCTTTTCAGCGCGTCTACCATAATCAAGAGCTCCATTAAATACTCATTGGGCGCAAAAGCTAATGACTGGATGACATACACATCTTTATTGCTAACATCCTCCAAAACTTCCAGAAAAATTTCCTGGTCAGGAAAACGTTGAATGCTAATCTTACCTAGCTTAACTTTTAAGTCTTTTGCTACTTCTTTGGATAGTTCAGGATGAGAAGTACCAGCAAAGACTACAAAGTTAGGAGCTGTGGGTATCATTTAACCTATTTATCTACTTACTAGATTTGGGGTGGAAGGATTCGAACCTCCGCATGGCGGTACCAAAAACCGCTGCCTTACCGCTTGGCGACACCCCAGTGCAATTACTGTTTAACGCGATAATCAAGTTTGATATGCTACAGGAATGGAAGATTTTTGGCAAATACCTTTTAGTTTTTTTATTTATTTTCTAGCTTCAAAGCCCTCTAACAGGTTCTCTTAAATTTTTATTTGCCGGTTTTAAAGTTTAAGTAGAGCTCTATAAGCTACCTTACCCTTACGTCACATGCATGAGCAAGCATGATTATTCTCTTTCCTCTCCTTGAAAAAGCCTCCTCCAAGCCTTATTTAATCCATAAAAACGCCTAAGCTTTTTTTATTTATTTTTATTTGCCTAGCTTTTGTGCGATTGAGGGTTTACCACTCCTTAGTCAAAAAAACTATAGTAGAATCTGCAAAAAAATTTCCCTATTCTTCGTCTTCGTTCCAAAACTTCAAAACGTGGAAAAAGTGTTATAGAGTAATGCTTTAATGATCAGATACAAAGGCTACATCAAAAGCTTTCAAGAGATTTTCTGTATTTTTTTTAGGCTTGTCCCTATGATGAGGAAAAAAATTTTAACTAGATAAAACGAGCCTCTTACACATTTATGCATATTATCAATATTGCCTCTGAACTAGCTCCTATTGCCAAAGTTGGCGGGTTAGGAGATGTCTTACTAGGCTTAAGCAGAGAACTTTCATGGAAGGGACATGATATTGACCTTATCATTCCCAAATATGATTGCATGGATACAGAAAGCATCCGCGATTTTGCTATCTATAATGATTCTCTTCTCTCTTTCTATAAAGGAACTTGGCATCGCAATACCATCTGGAAGGGATGGGTAGAAAATCTTAAAGTCTATTTCATTGAGCCTCATCATCCCGCCCATTTCTTTCACCGCGGTTGTTTTTATGGCTGCGAAGATGATATGGAACGCTATCTTTATTTTTCACGAGCAGCTTTAGAGTTTATAGAAAAGGAAAGGCTATCTCCTCATATCATTCACTTACATGATTGGCAAACAGCTGTAATTGCCCCTCTCTATCATGAACTTTATCGACTTCAGGGCGCTAAAGAGGCTAAAATCGTTTTTACTATCCACAATATCGAATATCAAGGACATTGTTCGCGTAGTAATCTTGATAATATAGGATTAAAGGGCTCGCATTATCTTCTCCCAGACATAATGCAAGATGCTCAATATAAAGAGGCTATCAACCTAGTAAAAGGAGCGATCATTTATGCAGATCATATCACCACCGTCTCACCTAATTATGCAAAAGAAGTACTAACACCTCTAGGAGGGCGCGGTTTAGATAAAACATTATCTAAATATCAAAGCAAATTTAAAGGTATTCTGAATGGGATTGATTATTCCTACTGGAATCCGGAGATCGATCGTTATCTTCCTACGCATTATTCCTCTCGAGAAGCACCGGCAAGCAAAAAAGATCGCCATACGCTAGATAAAAAAGCTTACATAAAAAATTTCTTAAGAGAACGCTTATTTTTAGCCGAAGAACATCGTCCGATTGTAGGCTGTATTGCGCGTTTGGTTCCTCAAAAAGGCATCGAGCTTATTAAACACGCTCTTCATTATACTTTAGAAAAAAAAGGGCAATTTTTGTTACTAGGATCTAGCCCTATCGAGGGCATTAACGCCGAATTTCAACAGCTTAATCGCCATTTTCATGAGCACCCTCACGTACGCCTAATTTTACATCACAGCGAAGAACTGGCGCATCTGATCTATGCCGCTTCAGATATGTTTATTGTACCTTCTTTATTTGAACCCTGTGGCTTAACGCAGATGATTGCCCTTAAATACGGGGCTATCCCTATTGTGCGTAAGACTGGAGGGTTAGCAGATACGATTTGGGATGTAGATTATTCTGGAAAAACTATTGAAAAAACAAATGGATATGTTTTCGAATACCCTGATGCTAAAGGAATTGAGTCAGCTTTAGATAGAGCTTTTGAATGTTGGTTTCATCATCCCGACCGCTGGCGCCAACTTATGATTCGTGCAATGAACACAGATTTCAGCTGGAATAGTCCTTCTGATGAATATTTAAACATCTATCAGAGCATCCTAACCACTGAAAAAAGAAGCTAAAAAACCCCCTTTATAAAGGGAAATTTACAAGTTGATCTTTTTTTAGAGAAAATAAATCTAAAGTTTTGTAAAAGTTAAGCTAAAATCCTTTAAATTGTAGGTCACTTCTTGAGTATAGCTAATTACTTTACCTTTATTCGCATTTTTATCAGCCCCATTTTTCTTTTAGTCTATCTTCACCATGATTATTTAGAAATTAATCCATCTGTTTTACCCTATGTTTTACTTTTTTTGCTGGGCGTTAGTGAATTATCAGATGCCTTTGATGGCTATTTGGCGCGCAAATATAACCAAGTAACCGATTTTGGAAAAATACTAGATCCTATGGCTGATAGCATTGCGCGTCTCTCTTACTTTTTAACATTTACCGCAGAGCCTGTCAGATTGCCCTTAGCTTTAATTTTTATCTTTGTCTATCGTGATTCTGTAGTTAGCACACTTCGAACCATTTGTGCACTTAAAGGGTTTGCTTTAGCAGCGCGTACCAGCGGGAAAATTAAAGCATGCATTCAAGCGATGGCTGCTTTAATTGTATTAATCCTTATGATTCCTCATTCCTTAGGCTATTTATCCAGCCCTGATCTACAATACATATGTACATGGGTGGTAGGTATAGCAGGAATTTATACTGCTTATTCTGGAGTAGACTATGTGTATGCCAATAGACAATACATTGCCAAGCTATTGTCATTGCACCCGGCTAAACCCTAAGCGCTCATTAATTCTTAGAAGATTACCCATCTGCTAGCCGTTCATACGTAAACCTAAGAGGACTATTAATGATCTTCAAGTGCTAGCGTTCCTCCCCGCTTTAATCATAAAGATCTTCAGAAAAAGAGAGTTTTTCCCACATTTTCTCCTTGTGATTAAAGGTCTAAATCATGACACCGACTAAAAAGGGTGAAAGATAGAAGGGTATCGCCAATCAATGAAACAAAATACTAGCCTTAAGAGGTTGCTCAACAAAATTGTCCATTCTTCAAGAAATCATACTTTTGCCTCTCTATTAATGTAAGCAATCACTGGATAGGCTTAGGGTTTAAAGGTGATTTTACGAGTATCTGCAAAGGCAAAAATGCTTGCAAATACCTATCTTTTCTAATTACCGCACTTTCTGATTTACATTATCTTTTTTAACATCATGATCTTAAATAGTCCCTCCCTGCGACTGCCTACTTTTTCCCCTCTATCTTAATCCTCCCCATTCGATTCGGTTTCTTTAGCCTCCACTCCTAGATGAATACAATACTGGATAATTATTTAGCTTTGGGCATTACTACCTAACAATAATAAAAGTGTCTTGCATGTATTATTTAACATAACTGCAGCAGGATGATTTTCACCCAAAATTTTAGTAAGAAGTTCACTGGCTTTAAAAGAACACTCAATCATGCGTTTTTGATTTCCTTGGAGAGTGTAGAGCTGTGCCAAGTTGGAATAAAGATTTGCCACCGTGTGAGAGCTTTCGCCAAAGAGGTTAAGATCAATGGCAAGGGCTTTTTCTGTATGCTCTATTGCTTTATTTAATTTTCCTTGGTTTTTATAGAGGTTGGCTAAATCTTTATAATCTCTCGAGACATCAAAATGGATTTCACCAAGAAGTTTGCGCTCAATGACGAGGGCTTTCTTGCTATATTTTATTGCTTGCTTTAAATTTCCTTGTTCTTGATAGAGTGTTCCCAGATTGTTATAAAGGCCTGCCATAGTAGGACGATTTTCACCAAAAAGCTCAAACTCAATAGCAATCGCTTTCTTGATATACTCTGCCGCTATATCAAGTTTTCCTTGCATTTTAAAAATTTGCCCAAGATTATTGAAGGCCCTTAACATATTAGGATGAATTTCACCAAAGATCTTGCGATCAATATCAAGCGCTTTCTTGGTAAGCTCTACCGCCTGCTCTAAATCGCCTTGTTTTTGGTAAATTGCTCCTAAATTATTGTAAATAATTGCCACACTAGGATGATTTTCACCAAACAGGGCAAGGTTGGTAGCAAGCGCTTTCTTACTGTAATCTGCCGCTTTATTAAACTTTCCTAGTTTTAAGTAGACAGTTGCCATATTATTATAAAAAATTGCCACTTGAGGATTAGCATTATCAAAAAGTCGAAGAGCCATCCTAAGGGTTTGCTTGCTATACTTAATAGCTTCCTTTAAGTTGCCTTGATCTTGATAGATAAGCCCTAAATTGTTATAGTCTCTTAATACATCTGGATGATTTTCACCAAAGATCTCGCGATCAATATCAAGCGCCTTATGAACATAACCTAAAGCCTTATCTAACTTTCCTTGTTCTTTATAAATTGTTCCTAGGTTATTGTAATCTCTGGCCACAGTAAAATGAACTTCACCGAATCTTTTGCGATCAATGGCTAAGGCTTTTAGTGTATGGCCAACAGCTTCATCTAAATTTCCTTGGGCTTGACTAATTTGTCCCAAATTATTGTAAGTAATCGCGATACTTGGATGATTTTCCCCAAAAAGCTTAAAATTAATGATAAGCGCTTCAGTAATCAGCTCAGATGCTTTTTCTAAATTACCTTGTTCCTTGTAGATCATTCCCAAATTATTATAACGGCTTGCCACATTAGAATGAGTTTTCCCAAAAAGCTTAAGTTCAATGTTCAGCGCTAGATTGATATACTTAATGGCTTTCTCAAAATTTCCTTGTTTTTTGTGAATTTGCCCTAGATTATTGTAAAGGCATGCCACTTGAGGATTCTTTTCACCAAAAAGTTTAAGGTCAATAGCAAGTGCCTTTTTAATATAATCAGTGGCCCAGCCAAAATAGCCTTGGTCTTGGTAGATAAGGCCCAAATTATTATAAAGTAGCGACACGCTAGTATGGTTTTCACCAAATAGATTAAGTCTAATAGCAAGCGCTTTCTCGGCATGCTCAGCCGACTCTTTTAGATTTCCTTGATGCTGGTAGATAAGCCCTAAGTTGGCATAATCATTTGCTACTTGAGGAGAATTTTCTCCAAAAAGCTTATGATTAATTATAAGTCCTTTCTTGGTATATTCAACTGCATTTTCTAACTCTCCTTGGTCTAAGCAGATCTGTCCCAGATTATTATGATATCTTGCTATTGAGGGACAATTTTCTCCAAAAAGTTTAAGATCGATTTCTAGAGCCTTATCAATATACTCAGCAGCTTGGTTCAAAATGTCTTGATCCTTGTAAATAAGTCCTAGGTTGTTATAAGTGGAGGCTACTATTGAATGATTTTGGCCAAAGATCTCAAGGATTATTTTGAGTGCTTTTTGGACTTTCTCCTCAGCCCGATCTAGAAATCCTTGAGCTTGATAGAGGGTGCCTAGATTACTGTAAAGTAACGCCACGCTAATATGATTTTCACCAAAAATTTTAGTATTAATGAGGAGCGCACGCTTAGTATATTCAATGGATTTTTTTAAAATTCCTTGTGTGCGATAGCAGATAGCTAGATTATTATAGAAAACTGCAACCAGACGATGATTCTCACCAAAAAGCTTAGAGCCTATAGTAAGAGCTTTCTCGATATAATCAACCGCCTTATCTAAGATTCCTTGTTCTTGGTAGATAAGCCCTAGATTGTTGTAGTTTCTTACTACATGAGGATGATTCTCACCAAAGAGCTTAAGATCAATTTCTAGCGCTTCCTGGGTGTACTCAGCAGCTAACTCTAATTTCCCTTGAGATTTATAGATAAGTCCTAGGGCGCTGAAAGCATTGGAATTTTGTGGGTTATTTTTTTTTGCTAAGAAATACAAATTTTCGGCTTCCTCAAATTGAAAAAGCCTTCGAGCTATATCACCTCGGGTTTCGGGGGAGCCATCATCTAAATTAGAAAATTCAAAATCGTCTTCATTGCTTAATAAAAAAGCTTTGAAGGCTTTATAAAAAGGAATAAAGACTTGATAAATTTCTCTAACTTTTTTTAAAGCTTCTGGCTCTAAAGCAAATTGTTTTTTAATAAGAGCAGAATCATCAAATCTGAAAGGCCTAGTCAGAGGATTCATCATTTCATTCTGTTTTTTATAATGAGCATAAGTTTTAAGGCGCATAAATAAAGCTATACTCATCCATTCCTTTAATTTTTCAGCAGCATTCCCCTTTAAAGTGCTTTGCTTTTCCAACTGATCGATTCTAGTAAATGTATCTGAGGCGTTTACTTTTTTAATAAGAGCTATTCTATCTAATGCTAAATGAGGGAAGCGGTAAAAATCATTTTTAACCTTAAAAAGCATGCCTTGTTTGTCTAAATCATCCATTGCTGGATTAAAATTTTCCATATCAGCTACTATTAAATGCTGCTTGGCTAAGTGTTGGCGAAGATTAAAACCTTCTCGATAAGAAACACTAAGTTTTTCTTGAATTTTTTGGCTATATTGGTCGGTTAACTTAGGGTTGCCCAGTAGATGAGTAAAGGTTAAAAGCTCCATTGGAAGATGAGGTTCTTTTTCATGCCACCATTTCCCTTCTTCGGCTTGGGCAATATATTCGGCCATTTTTTCAGGAGTCTGAATGAGCTCAAAAGTCTCTCTATTACCAAAAGGAGTTTTACAGCCTTTTCCTTTTACTCCCGCTCCGTCGAAAGCTAAGCCCCGTGGTGTAATGTCATCAAAAAAATTGATGGCATTTAAGCAAGGAATATTTAAAGCAGGAAGAATAGTTTCTCCTAGATTGATAACTTTTAAATGAATGAGACTTGTAAGATTCTGAAAATATTTTCTATTTAGAGGGGTATCTTCTGCTATAAGAATGCCAAACTCTAGATCGGAGTAAGGCGTCATCTCTTCCCTAGCTAGTGAACCAAAGCCTATCATAGCATATTCACACGGCTCATCCCCTATATGATTTAAGGCCTGCATTACAAGATGTCCAAAGAAAACTTTTATCCGTAGAGCAATCTTACTATAAAGCTCTCTAATACTTTCAAAAGGTGGATTGTTCGGTAAAGCTTGAATGCTATCCTCTATCTCATCTCTAAGATTTTTTACAGCTTGGTCATTAGCTGCAAATTGCCTTTTCATGGCTGCCGAGTGCAACGTTTTACCATTACATAACCTAATAAGCAGTTCATGGATCCTAAAAAGCCTCCTTCTAAGAATTTCATGCCTTTTTTGAGGTGCTAAGCGTAAGGCATAACGATAAAGTCCGGCCGCTTGCAGAAGTGTTTCATGCGTTCCTTTACCCACATAAACATCCCCTAGTTTTTCTATATATAAGGCTTGTTGGATAGAATCTTTCTTTTGAATGGCAAGTTTTAAAGCTAAAGTATAAGCCTCTTCTGCTTCTTTTAACTGTTGCTTTGTTAAAGCATTACTAATCTGATCGATAGAATAGACCATCTTTTCTAAATGATCAGCAATTTTATCAAGATAGCTTAATAATTTTTGAGGTTGGTACTGATTCAGTAACTGCACCTTACTGGGCAGGTGCTGCCTAAATATACGAGCACAGCTCTTAGCATTAAGAACTCTTTTTAATTCATCATTTTTCAAGCTGCTAAAAGAAAGAAAAATCTGTTGAAAAACTTTTAAAGGTAGAGTAACTAAATAGCTAGGAGGTTTTAATGTTTCTTGCTCAGCAAAATTATTAGCTTGTTGGGTCTTTATCGATGTTTTACAGGGTTTAGATTGTAAGTGATGCAAAAGCTGTATTGCAAGATGCCCTAAATTAAATTTTATCTGTTGAGAAATCTCACCTTGAAGCTCTCTAGCCTGTTCCATAGAAGGATTTTCTGATAAAACTTGAAGCTTACATTGTGTTTCTTCTTTAAGATTTTTTAATGTATGTAAATTAGTTTCGAATTGTTTTTCTAGTGCTGCAGGATTTAAAGGTGTGCTTTCACAAATTCTAACAAATAGGTCATGGACTTTAGAAATTTTATCCCTAAGAAGTTTGTGTCGCTCCTGAGGTGCTAAGCGTAAAGCTTGGTTATAAAGCCCTGCCCCTTGCAAAAGTGTTTCATGTGTTCCTTTACCCACATATACATCCCCTAATCTTTCCATGCAAATGGCTTCTCGGATACGATCATTCTTTCGGACGGCAAGTTTTAAAGCTAACGTAAAAATCTCTTCTGCTTTCTCTAACTGTTCTTTTGTTAAAGCATTACTGCTCTGATCGATAAGATAGACCGTTTTTTCTATGTAATTAGCAATTTCATCAAAATAATCGATGCTCTCATAAGAAGCTTCTGTTTTCAATAAAGAAAAAGGATTTTGTCTTAAAGATTTTTGAGCATGAATGAAATGACCCCCTAAATCCACTATAAGAATATATTCTGTAGGCCTTTCTTCTTGAGGAATAGTTTCCCATTCCGAAGATCTAGAATCTTCAGGCGAGCTTGCGTCTGAGAAAATCAGCCTATCATGAATGCCACAAATCAAATGCTCTTCATTAACTGTTACCAATCTTATAGGAATAGATAAAGCAGGTGCTAATAAGTCTCCTTCTCCCAAGCCGCTTACCCAAGTTCCTTTTTCTATTATTTCTTCTGCTCTTTTACGGTCTGTGTGTTTAATAATATCAGCAAGCACCTGTCTTAAATAAAAAATTTTATCTTTGTGCTCGTCTAGCAAAGGAATTTTTCTAGAAAGTTGTTTGTAACTTGCTAAAAAAGCACTAAAGAAGCAGTCGCCATCACTTGGCACACCTTTTAATTCAAACCCTTCTTTATTAAGATAGTCAGCGGCAGTATTTACTTTTGCTCTCATTGCTTCATTAATAATAGTTGAAGAATCATCCCATAAAGATGCTGCTATCTGTTGCGAATCCCAAAGAAAAGGAAAAGTATCAAGACGATTTTCTTTATCACAAGTTGGCAATTTTTCTTTGGGTAAGCTAACTCTAGAGCTTTCTAAATGAAAATTGCTCGCTTCATCCGTTTGTCCAATTAACTGCTTCCATTGTCTACAAACCAGCTGCGCTTGGCATAAATCTTGAAGTGTCAATTTTTTAAAAATTTTTAGGCTAATTTCTATAAAGGCGTCCGTATCCCCTAGAGAATAACTAGGATCATTTTGTATTCTTTGGAATTCAGGGAATATACAAGGTTTTGTACCCGAATTGCTTACACTCATTTACTTACCGCCTTTTATGTAAATTTAGCCTTACTTCTTTTTCAGTCTGCATGCACTTCTAAAATTTTCACTTGTCGTTTTTATATCATTTTCAACGAGATATATAAAAGGAATTCATACTCTTTTTTCCTTAAATAAGTCCATTAAGAAGTTGGCTTTATAGGAAAAAGCCCTAGAAAAGACTTTTGAAATACAAAACTTATTTACTAATCTTTTTCAAAAATCGAAAGTTTTTCTAAAACATTGACCTTTCAATATAATAAGAATTTTGAAAAATTTTAGGAGCGGAAAAACCAATTTGTTTTAAACAGGAAAAACTGAGGTGAGCATAAGTTAGAATCTACATTAGGCCAGTTAATTTTGATTAGCATATAAAGAATGTGCCCCAAGGCTGCTGCTTTTAAGGAGAAGAGAAGCTTAATGCTTAGAGGCTATTCTAAAGATTTGAACGATAAGAAAAAAAAGGGAGGAGGAGGGCTGCTTCCTATGAAAAAAGAGAGAAGTCTTGTATACATTCTAGAACAGCTTGGTTAGACGCTACCTTTTATGTAAGCTGTGCAGGGTGCCAATAGAGCCATATTTCTCACGATACTTCTCTTTAAAGACGCTGTTTAATTATTTCTCTATAGCGAGGCTTCCTAGAAAATCTGAAAATATGACTACCCTCTTCAAGAATACTTAAGGGGAACACATCGAGCTCATTCGAGGAAAATTACTAGAAAAAATATGAGTAGATCAAGGTTATTAAGGAAAAGAGATTAAAAGCTATCGTTTAAAACATAGCAAAAAAGTTGAAATAGTAAAAAGGCCACAGATAGAACACTTCTGTAGAATGAAGATCTGAATGTTTTTTATATTCTTTTGCAAAAAGAATTTAGTACTTTACCGAAAAGGTGGTAGTAGAAAGAACCTTAACGCAGATAAACACATGGCGGAGATTATTACAAGATAATGAATACTTATCCACAATTCTACAAGCTATGATTTATACTACTAGATTTAGAATAAAGGGGAGAAAAAATAATTGTGGAGACACCTTATTAGATATCTTGCAAGGAGCTAGGCATCTAGCGATAGAGGCACAATCTCTATTGAGCAAGGTTAGATTGGCGCCTTAGTAGCGCTGAAAGCCTCAAAGAAGTGCCTATGCCTACTTTCAGCTTAAGTCCGCCGATGCGGCTATCGAACATCCTTCGGTCTTCTCCTTTTGAAGAAAACTGAAATTATAAGAGATCTCATGCCGTAACTTAAAAATTCCATAGCAGTTTAGAACGAGTAAAAGTCCTCCGGCAATCGTCATGACAGTTTGTGCTTGTGCTGTATCTACCAAAGCAAACGCGCCTAAAGTAATTACAGCATAGATATAGTAAAACCTACGACCTTTCCTTGGGTGCAAATATTCAGCGCACTTAAGACCTACACAAAAATAAGCATTGATAGTGGAATATCCCAGCAGGAACAAAAACAAAGGCATAAACCATTCCATGTAAGGAAAATATTGCGCTAAAGCTGTTTGAATGAGCAGACTAGAATTAATAGGCTGATGCCATAGATCTGTTACTAAAATAATGAGAACACTGGTGGTACAAATCATGAAGGTGTCCACAAAAATATCAAAAATTACCAGGGAGGCCTGTTTTTCTGGTATTTTAACAAAGCTTTCACTATGGATAACAGAAGCATAGCCTACCCCTAGATCACCCGTATAACATCCTCGACGGACTCCTTGAGATATCGTTCCCATGGCTGAACTGCCAATAAAACCTCCCACGGCGGCGTGGCCTGTAAAAGCTGTATTAAAAACTGCTTTTAAAACCTCAGGAATCCTATCAATATTTTGGATAAGTACCCAGCATCCCATGCCTAGATAAATAAACACGAAAAGCGGAATAGAAATTCCTGAGATATTGCCTACTCGACGCACGCCTCCCTGCCCTGCAAAAATTACTAAAGCTAATAAGATAGCCAAAACAAGGTAAGGAGAAAGATTGACATTGGCTGTCACGCTCTTTACGATTACATTGAATTGATAAACTTCCACTCCGTAAATGCACAAAAGACCACCTACAATAGTGGGAACAAAAGAGCCTTTGAACACCCTTTGCAAAAAATACATGGATCCCCCATTATACCCTCCGTGGGTATTGGGAACCCGGTAGCGAATTCCTAGATATACTTCGCTATATTTAATCATCATTCCCGCAATAGCGGTGAGCCAAATCCACAATAAAGCACCAGGGCCTCCGATTTGCACAGCTGTAGTAATTCCCACAATATTCCCAATGCCTACGCATCCACCTACACAAGCAAAGAAGGCTTGTAAAGGATGGACACCACTTTTATCCTTATCCGGAACAAACAAAAAGCCAAAAAACGTTTTTACCACGCGAGGAAACTGAACAATCTGCACCCACCGCGCTTGAAAACTTAAAAAAATCCCCAATAGAAGAATAGTGGGAACAGCTACATATCCCCATAGAATATTTTCCACCTGTTCCAGGTGAATAAAAAAACTGTCTAGCATTAGATATTAAACTATAAAAATTTACAAAAATTATTTGAGCAATAATTATTATATTCTTACTATCTTGTATTAGTCAAGAATTTTTTAGTCGTTTAAAAGGTTGATTTGAATCGTTTAAATTTTTAGAGGTCAGCGACATGATGAGGAGTAAGCATTCTCTGACAGGCCATCGTGTGGCTAGTTAGTAAATATCTAACTTTACTCACTACTGGCTTTTTGACTGTTGAATTTTTTCATGGGGATCTTTTTGTAAAAAGCCTCTGTAGTTTTAAGTTTCCTATTTTTAACACAGGGAAATTGCATGAAGATTTAAGTTGACAAAGCAAGGGGTATAATTATCATTCTTTTCCTTAAAAAGGAGGAATGAATGGATACGCATAAGCCCAATAGTATTTTTGCTGTATTTAAGGATCTGGAAGATCCAAGGAAGCAAAGAAACCAAATCTATAGTTTGTTTGATATTGTTACGATTAGCATTTTGGCGATTTTATGCGGTGCAGATGATTGGGCAACCATCCATTTATGGGCATCTTGCAATTTACCTTGGCTGCAAGAGCATGGAATTTGCTTAGCAGGCGTGCCATCGCATGATACTTTAGGAAGATTTTTCCGCTATGTATCTGCCTCGAATTTTGAAAGATGTTTTGTACAATGGACCCAAAACATTGCAGGAGCCATTAAAGGAGTGATTGCTATAGATGGCAAAACATTAAGAAGCTCGCATGATATAGCCCGTGAAGGAAAAGCAATTCACATGGTTAGTGCCTTTGCAGCAGAGAATAAGCTAATACTTGGTCAGCTTGCTACGGACACAAAATCAAACGAAATAACTGCCATTCCCTTGTTATTGGATATGCTTGATATCAAAGGAGCTACCGTTACCATAGATGCAGCTGGATGTCAAAAACAGATAGCTAAACAGATTCGCCATCAAGGAGGCCATTACTTACTCGCACTGAAAGGTAATCAAGGGAATCTACATGCAGAAGCCAAAAACTTTTTTGTTCAAGCTATAAAGGTAAAACCTGAAGAAGCTAGCTGTGATTATTATTTGATTGAAGAAAAGAGTAGAGATCGTTTTGAAAAGCGAGAAGTTTGGTGTACCCATGGATTAGATTGGCTGCCTCAAAGAAAAGAATGGGTGGACCTAAATGCTCTGGTCTGCATGAGAAGCACTAGGCGCATTAAAGATAAAACATCGGTAGAGGCTAGATACTATATTGCTAGTGAAAAAGCTAATGCTGAAAAGCATGGGCTAGGCATACGTTCGCACTGGCCTATAGAGAATAAGGTTCATTGGCAATTAGATGTTTCTTATGGGGAAGATAAGAGCAAAGTCCGTAAAGACCATGGTGCCCAAAATCTATCAGTTTTGAAAAGATGTACAATGAATCTACTAAAAGCTGATACAAAAACAAAGGCAGGAATTAAGGGCAAGAGAGCAAAAGCCGGGTGGAATCGAGACTACATGATGGAAATGCTAAATGGTAAATAAAATCTTCATGCAATTTCCCTGATTTTTAACAAAGGCTCTTCTACTACAAGGGGTAAATTTTTGTGGAATCTCGTTAGTAATCATTAATGACCACGAATGCTTAGTTTAGTGGTACATTAAAATTTAAGTAACATAAGCATTTAAAGGAAGAGATCAATTGTTTGGCCCTCGTTTATAGTTTGTATAGGCTTTCCTGGTGAAGCTTTGACTCAAAGCTTTATCACCACTGCCTTTCTAGTCTTTTGAGTAATATGCTTTAGTAAAAATCTTGCTAGCTTACTCCGTCCGCTCTCATTGTCATTATGAAAGTCCATGTGACTTATTTAATGTCCTATAAGCAGCTTGAGCATCGTCTAGCATAAGCAGTAAACGTGCGGCAAAAACATCTGTGACTTTAGATATTCTTCGTTCTAAACCTTTAGTTATTTGTTGATAATATTCTTCAATTAATTTTAAATCATTAGCACTTTCAAGGGGAATATCTAATATTTTGCATGCATTTTGGCGATCAGTAGGATCTAATCTGTTAAGAGGATGAGATAAAGCCGGAGGACAAGAATATTGCCTATTTCTTATATTTATTTTGCAAACGTCCCACCGCTTACTAGGATCCAATCTATTAGGATCATAAGATTTCCTATTTCTTACATCATAGGCTCTATAGCCAGTCAAAATAAGGTCAGGAATCAATAATAAAAATCCTAAACTCAAAAACTCTACACATCCGCGAACTATATGATTATACTTATTTGGCCACTCATCTTTAGTAGCTTTTGCGGCCTTTGCAATACGACATAGACCTATTAGAGTTCCAATTAATGGAATATACCCTAATGCTTTTATAACATTGGCGGTTTTCCAAGCACCTTTAGCTGCATTGTTAATAGATTCATCCTTTGCTTTTTGATAATCGGGATTATTAAAGGTAGATATTTCGTGTAGTTCCGCTATCTGTACATTCAGCTTTGACATTTTTCTTTGTTGTAAATCAAATTTTCTCTGCTTAACTTTTTAAATCATTTCTTTATAACAATCTTCGGCATTGCAAGCTATAGTTTCAAATCCAAAAACAGGCATGGTTGTAAAGCGCATAAATTAACTCTTTTATAATTGTTAATATTTTATTCATTTGACATAAAATCATAATAATTTAAGTTATTAAATGGTAGTTTTTTATTTTAATTAATTACCTTGGGCACAGATAAATTGAGAAAATTATTTAAAAAAAAAGGGGGTGTTTTTAAAAGGAGAGAAAAAAAGATAAAACTGTAAGCGGTCACGGGATATAAAAGGTTTTTTAGATAATAGAAGGTATGGGTTGCTTGGTACGAGCTGCATGGATAGCGTCTGCTAGAAAATCTAGAATA
>NZ_JAEMUE010000061.1:0-12577 GCF_018342435.1 Neochlamydia sp. AcF65 | reverse complement strand
AAAGTTAGATCTTACGCTTTCTCTAAATCTCTCTAAATCAATCTCTTCTTGCAAATCAGCAAAATTTTTATCAGTGGTTTTTCTTCTGGCCATTGTTACCTCCTTCTTTTAGAAAGAAGATAATTCTAGATTTATATAGCATTTGTCAAATCTTTCTCATCAAAACGCCCTGAAGCAAAGGAGAGTTAAAAAGGAAATGAGGAAATAGGTAAATTTTGGGTGAAAAATATTGGAGGTTATAGCAAGTTAAGAATAATGGGAGAGTATCTTATATGCATATCGCCTTTCTTTCTAACTATAATCTTTACGAATCTAAACGCTACTTTTGTGCCCGTTTCGCCGAAGCTTTTAATCGTCTAGGCATTGAAACAAGCATTATCGATTATCATACTTTGCAGCAGCAGAGTAGAGAATTTATAAGGGCAAGTAATCCTCAGGAAACCATTTTTACCTGCTCATTTAATTCTATGATCTCAGAAGATGGCAAATATATTTCAGATCATACGGGAGTTCCTCATCTGGCCTTCTTTGTCGATCCTGCCTACAATTATAGAGATGTACTCAGAAGCAAAAATACTATCATTACCTGCGTAGACCATGGAGATTGCGACTATATTTATTCTAAAAATTTTTCGAAAACTTTTTTTCTTGCCCATGCTGTAGAAAGGGAATTGGGACCTGCTATGAACCAAGAAAGACCCTATGAAGTTGTCTTTTTAGGCAGTTGTTATGATCATGAAAACTTGCGTGCTTATTGGCGTCAGACAATGAAAAAAAATGATATAGAAATCATAGAAAAGGCAATTGAAATAGTGTTAAGCGACAATAAGACTTCCGTCTATTCAGCGGTTAAAAAAATAGTGCAAGAGGAAGCTTGTTCTTGCGATAATGAGAATGAATTAGAAGATAAAATTATTCATTATGCTTATTATGTCGATAACTACATGCGCGGAAAAGATCGTACAGAGCTTATTCTCTCTATAAAAAATGCGCAGGTCCATGTCTTTGGAGATCTTTGCTGGCGTCGTGAAAAGCCCATTTTAGGATGGGAACATAGCCTAAGAACCATGCAAAATGTGACTATTCATCCGGCCGTTAATTATGAAAAAGGCCTAGAAATCCTCAAACAAAGTAAAATATGCTTAAATAGCATGCCTTTTTTTAAAAATGGTACACATGAACGAATTTTTAATGGTTTGGCTTGTGGAGCTCTACCTATTACCAGCGATAATCTCTGGATCAGAAGAAATTTTGAACACGAGCAAAACATTCTTATTTATTCGCCGCACGCATGGGCGGAGGTCAACACCTGGGTAGAAGAATATTTGAAAAAACCTTTAAAGCGTGAAGAAGTTATCGCTGAAGGACGTGAAAAAGTGATGAAGGAGCATACTTGGGATGTACGAGCACAACAGCTGTTTGATGGCTTTGAGAATCTCCCTCCAATAGAGGAAGGATAAAGAATGCCTGCCGGAGTTTATCTATTGGCTCATAATGCTTAAAGCAACCAAAGCAGCGGTATCGGCACGTAAGATATTTGGATGAAGTTTCACACCCTGCGCACCTATTTGCCCTAATCGTTCTATCTCTACTGGGGTAAAGCCCGCTTCAGGACCTATAAAAAAAAGGGCCTCTTTACCGGGAGAATGAATGTGCCAAAAGAAAGGAGCTTTCTCTCGCACATCTCCAAAGAAAGCAGGAATTTTCAATGAGTTCCATTGATTAAGTGCAGGCTTAATGACTAATGACGGAAGATAGAGGCGTCCACATTGCTTCATAGCGGCAATCATTAAACTCTCCATTCGTTTCAATTGATGCTCAGTAAGGGATTTTCGCTCACTACTTTGGCCGGGAAATAGCCAGATTTGAGTAGCTCCCAATTCAGTGCTTTTTTCAATGATAAAATCTAGACGATTAAGCCGAGGCAATCCTTGAGCGAGGATTAATTCAGGGCCAGTCTTTTCTTGTTGAATGAAAGATTCGATAACGAATCTAGCCTGTTTTTTTTCTCGCTGCTTTAAAACACCTATCGCAAGGGTTCCTGCGCCATTAACAAATTCAGCTTGCTCACCTTCTTCTAAACGCATGACATGCGCTAAATGATGAAATTCATTACCCTCTAAGATAACTTCCTGGCCGGCCTGTAGCCTGGAGCAAAGAAAAAAACGTGTGGAAGGCATAATTAGCTTTTGACCTTAATAAATTTGTCTTCCCAATAGCTGTCAATCTGTAACTTTTGGTCGGGGGAAGAATATAAGGTTATTTTTTGCAAATAATCACGGAAACGTTTGCGTAACAAGGTTTCTTGGTGCTGGGGGGAGAGAGCAATGTCGGGGTTATAAAGAGATTTTAGCAGATCACCCAGGAAATAAGCGACATAGGTGTTTTCTAAATCTTCAGCCGCCACAACTTCTAAGCTCCAAAGTAACGTTTCTCGTTCATTTTTGGGGGCCGCGCTGATAACAATTTCCATATTTGGTTTAATAATCTCCATAAACAGGCTACTGACATTTTTGGTGAATATTTTTTGAGTAAAAATGGTTGTTCCATGCCGTTCTTTTACTTTATCACTAATTGCTAAAGTGCACGTTTGAGGATTGATATCTTCTAAGGTTTTTAAAGGGTAAAAGATGCGAATGGGAATTTCTTTATCGATGGGAATAAATTCATTTCTTAAAAAGTCGATGCGTAAATGTTGAGCTTCAGGATCATTAATTTCTTCCAAACTATTATTATGAAAAGGAATGGCCACTTCTTTCCAATGATTAGGAATAGGGAAGCTAATTTCATCATTTTGGGCATTTAGATGAGCACTGTGAATAGCATCTAATTCGGATTTAGTAATTTCATTTAAGTCAAAGACAACTTCCAAGCCACGTGCTTTCAAGCTTTGGATCGCCTCTTCAGGACCACTTAGCGTTTGTATAAGCTTTTGAGGCCATATATCCAGGAGTTCATAGCCAGGAGGGCTGTTTCCAATTGGAGGGAGAATAGTTATAGGTATTTTTGCAGCGATAAGGCGACTCATTTTAATAATAAACTCCGGATGCTCCACATTAGAAATGCTATGGGCAAGATCAATATCTGGACTTAAGCTAATTAAATTTTTTTTAGTGATGAGAAGCACCCATTCGTCCCGATCAATACTTGAAGAGTCAATTAAGACTTCTAAATCCCCTGGTTCCAATTCATGAATAACATTTTTTCTTCCGCTTAAAGTGAGGGCTATACGTTTATTTAAAATACCATTAGGTAATAAACCCTGAATCGTCTTATCAGCGGGCAAATTGATAATTCTTATGGGCACGCCCAGGATAGTTTTAGTGGCGGTTATAGAATAGTTTACACATAACCACAAGATAACTGCTAATGCAACCGCTACTATTTTACGTTGCCAATTCTCTAAAAATATCTTATAGATTAACGTTTCCATGTTTTTAAGCGTCCTATCGCATCAAAGCTGGATTGAATAGTAGTCTTAGGAGGCGTAAATATGCTGCGCATAATGCCTTTAAAGCGATCAATTTTGACGCCTCTAGTCATTATTCCATCTCTTGCTATAGCTACCTTACCTGTTTCTTCTGAGATGACTATGATTAGCGCATCTGTATGTTGGCTTGTTCCTAATCCTGCACGGTGACGAGTGCCCATAGATTTTGACAGTTGCGAACTATCGTCTGCTAAAGGAAGAATGGTTGCTGCTGAGAGAATAGTGGTACCTCGAATAATGACAGCTCCATCATGTAAGGGGGTCGTCTTAATAAAGATGGATTCTAATAACTCAGATGAAAAATTGGCGTTCATAATGACAGCTTTATTGGCATACTCATCTAAAGAATCTTGATTTTCAAGGACAAGTAAAGCTCCTACACGTTTTTCAGAAAGACGATAAATGGATTGAGCCATACTATCCAAGAATTTATCAAATTCTGTCACTTCTCGATATTTTTTTCCTTTGACGCTGAGCATGGAAAGTGCCAGCCGTAGTTCTGGTTGAAAGATGATTAATAGGGCCACTACCGCTACACTAACAAAATAATGAATAAGCTTTTCAATCACAGGCAGATGCAACCAAATTGATAAGGCATAAATACAAGCAACTGCTAACAGACCGAATAAAAGGTCCATCGTGCGCGTATTCCAAAAAAAAGAGAGTAAATAATAAACCACGATGGCAATTACAGCAATTTCAATAGCAGGAATAAACCAACTGAGTATATGCATAGCTTTTTTTACTTATTATAAACACTTAATAAATCAATGATATCGCGGTGCGCTTGGATATCATGCACACGAATAAAATCTACATGGGAAAGGATGGCAACCGAATTAATTGCCAAGGTTGCAGGTAATAGCTCATCTGTCGATTTGTTAAGTATCTTGCCCATGAAAGACTTTCGCGAAACTCCAAGTAAGACAGGAAACCCTAGCTTCTTAAGCTCTGCCAAATTGTGTATGATTTCAAGATTATGGGCAACGGTTTTTCCAAAGCCAATGCCTGGGTCTAAGACAATATTATGCTCTTTAACTCCCGACTGCATTAATGTATTAACCACATTAGAGAACCAATGCTTTAAATGATCGATAATAGATGCTTCATAACTAGGAGCATTTTGCATGGTTTGAGGGGTGCCTTGCATATGCATGACACATAATTTTACTCCGGAGGAGGCCGCTATTTCACGCATGGCTGAATGGCGAAAGCCTCCTACATCGTTTATCCAGGTAGCTCCTGCTTCGACGGCTTCGGCAGCCACCTGAGGTTTCATCGTATCGATAGAAATAGGGATGGATAGCTCCTGTTTTAGATGCCGAATCAGGGGAATTACTCTTTTTATTTCTTCTTCTAAAGAAACGACAGGAGCTCCTGGACGTGTAGATTCACCCCCCACATCTAAGATGTCGGCACCTTCAGCTAGCATCTGATGTCCTCGGGCTACAGCTGAAGTTATCTCAAAAAAACGACCTTTATCATAAAATGAATCCGGGGTAGCATTCAAAATGCCCATGAGTTGGGTCTTGCTCATTTTATTGCCTTGGTAAAATCGATAAAAGCATACAACATTAGGTTTTTTATTTGATGAAAATTTTTATTTCATTAAGCTGAGCTTATCTTAAAAAAAGCGAAGGTTTATAAATGGATGTAGAAATACTAGCGCGATTCCAATTTGCTCTGACCATTATGTTTCATTATATTTACCCTCCTCTAAGTATTGGCATAGGCCTTATATTAGTCATTATGGAAGGAATTTATATAAAAACTAAAGATCCTATCTATTTGGAAATGGCCAAATTTTGGACTAAAGTCTTTGCTTTAACTTTTGCTATGGGTGTAGCTACCGGAATAGTGATGGAATTTGAATTTGGCACAAATTGGGCCAATTATTCACGCTTTGTGGGAGATGTATTCGGTAGTGCCCTTGCGGCAGAAGGAGTTTTTGCTTTCTTTTTAGAATCAGGGTTTTTAGCTTTGCTTCTTTTTGGATGGAACCGGGTAAGCCCACGCATGCATTATTTTGCTACTTGGATGGTCTGCTTGGGTGCACATTTTAGTGCTATTTGGATTGTAGTGGCCAATTCCTGGATGCAGACTCCTGCCGGCTTTGTGATTGAGGGAGAGGGAATCAAAGCGCGGGCAGTGATTACCGATTTTTGGGCAATGGTTTTTAATCCTTCTTCCATGACTCGCTTATTTCATACTATTATTGGATGCTGGTTGGCAGGAGCTTTTTTGGTGATCAGCTTAGCGGCTTATTATATTTTGAAGAAGCGCCATCATGAATTTGCTAAAAATTCTTTAAAGATTGGCTTGAGTGTGGCGCTAGTTGCCTGCATTTTACAATTAATAACAGGGGATACGAGCGCTCGTATAATTGCCAAATACCAGCCGGCTAAGCTGGCCGCAATAGAAGGCCTTTACAAGACTCAAAAAGGGGCACCCTTATCTATTTGGGGCATTCCCAATTCCGAGACACAAACCTTAGATTATGGCTTCAAAATTCCTTATCTATTAAGCTTTTTAACTTTTCGTGATTTTAATGCTGAGGTAAAAGGTTTAGACACTGTTCCCCGCAAGGATTGGCCCCGCGTATCTGTGGTTTTTCAAACTTATCATCTTATGATAGCCACTTGGGCTTGTATGATGATGACCACTCTATTAGCTATTTATTTGTGGCGCAAAGGAACCTTATTTCAGAAAAAATGGATGCTCCGTCTTCTAGTGGCATCTTCTTTTTTTCCTCAAATCGGTAATCAGGCAGGATGGGTAACGGCGGAGATGGGACGCTATCCTTGGATTGTGCAGGGCTTGCTTAGAATTTCTGAGGGCCTTTCTAAATCTGTGGTAGCAGAGCAAGTATTAGGTTCGATCATTCTATTTGGAATTGTTTATACTTTGTTATTTATTCTATTTGTTTACATGCTCAATGAAAAGTTTAAACATGGTCCTATGGACCTAGCGGTTGGAGATGTCTCTACTCCCTATCATCAGCAATATGTACTTGTTCAAGACGTTTTTACCCAAGATAAGGAAAAGGAATGATTGCTTTAGAAAATTTACAAGTTATATGGTTCATGGTTTTTGTTATCCTTCTAACTGGCTATGCTATTTTGGATGGATTTGATCTAGGTGTGGGAATGATGCACCTAGTGGGCGCAAATGATTACGAGCGACGCATTATTCTTAATTCTATAGCTCCCGTATGGGATGGCAATGGAGTTTGGCTAGTGACCGCAGGAGGGGCCCTTTTTGCGGGCTTTCCCCAAGTTTATGCCACTTTATGCTCAGCCTTTTATACTCCTATTATGATCTTACTTACAGGACTAATTTTCCGCGCCGTCGCTATCGAATTTCGTAGTAAGCAACCTATGGCATGGTGGCGTTGGACATGGGATAGCATGTTTACTATAGCTAGTGTGATTATCTCTTTAACTTTAGGAATAACTATAGGCAATCTGATTGTAGGAATCCCTTTAGATGAGAATGGAGAATTTATAGGCACATTTTGGACATTATTGCATCCTTATGCTCTTTTGGTAGGCATGATGGCATTAGCGCTATTTATGATGCATGGAGCTATTTATCTGGTGATGAAAACTGAAGGGTCCTTGCACGATAGACTTCGTCAAAAAGTCAATCCTGCGATTATTTTCTTTATAGTTCTTTATGCCATTACCACCGTAGCTACTTTAATCTATTTTCCTCATATGGCTGAAAGCGTAAGGAGTCGCAAAGATCTTTTTATCATTGCCGTTATCAATGTGCTTTTGATTGCCAATATCCCTCGAGAAATCTCCAAAGGACGTGAGGGTTGGGCTTTTCTCTCTTCGTGCGGAAATATAATATGCTTAATGGCTCTCTATGGAGCAGGTACCTATCCAGCCGTGGTGCGCGCTGTTAACGATCCTCAGGCTTTAAGTTTAACCATTTATAACTCTTCGTCTACAGCAAAAACCTTGGAAATTTTATTATTAATAGCGGCCATAGGAGTTCCTCTTGTGGTAGCTTACACCATTGTTATTTATAAAGTTTTCTATGGTAAAGTAAAGCTAGATCCTACAAGTTACTAAAAAGCTTAAAGGGCTATCTTTCGTTAAGATCGTAGTCATCCGTAGGCTCCTCTATTTTTAAGCTGGCACGTACTTCTTGCATAATAAAAAAAGTGCCACAAATAATTAAAACTTGTTGATGCTGTTTAGCAAGAAGTAGGGCTTTTTGAGTGGTATAAGGGATGGTAGTGTCAATGGAAATAGAGCTTAAAGGAAAGTGATGCTCGATCATTTTTTGGTAAAGAACGGCAACTTCTACGCCGCGACCATTAGAAGCCTCAATCAAATGAAAATGCTCCCCATATTCTTTAAGAACTCTTAAGCAACCCTCTACGTCTTTAGTCTTGGATAAACCAAAAATAATCCGTAAGGGCCTGTGGGGATACCTTTGTCTAATGGCCTTAAAAAGGTGGCTAAGGCCATCCGGATTATGTCCTACATCAAGAAGTGTAGGTGGTGCCTGGCAGACAAGCTCAAGTCGGCAAGGCGGCAATGCTTTAAGACCAAGCTGAAGAGAATCTTCAGAGACAGCAAGTGTTTGCAAAGCTGCCTTAGCAATCGCGTTATTTTCCTCATCAAAATTACTAAAATTACCAGTTACTTGAGTTAAAGGGCTATTTTGCAGCTTGGCGATCTTTTCAACAACAGGTCTAGGAACGCGGGGGCCAATGATAACAGGGACCCCAACCTTAATAATTCCTGCTTTTTCCTTAGCAATTTCCTCTACCGTTTGTCCTAAATACTCGGTATGTTCCAGACTAATGGAGGTAATAATAGAGAGCTTAGGAGTAACAATATTGGTGGCATCCAGCCGGCCTCCTAATCCAGCTTCTAAGACAGCATATTCTACCTCTTGCTGGGCAAAATAAGCCAAAGCTAGAGCCGTAGTGATTTCAAAAAAGGTAGCGGGGATTTGCTCGTTTGCAATGTGTGTAAATATTTTGTCTAGAAGAGCTGTTGTGGCCTCTTCATCAATAAGCTGGCCATTAATTTTTACTCTTTCACGAAAAGTTGAAATATGGGGAGAAGTAAATAGACCTACACGGTAACCTTCTGCTTGTAAAGCCTTAGCTATTTTTGTGGTTACCGAACCTTTGCCATTCGATCCTGCTACATGGATGCATTTATAGTGGCTGGCAGGAAAGTCTAAAATCCTTTGTAGCCTGCACATATTATTTAACCCCAGTTTCATTCCTCCATGTTTATTAACGCTAAAAAGCTTTTTAATTAATTCTTTATAGGAGGGGAAAATGGTAGTCATTAATTTAAGGAAACTTTATCAAAATGGTCTTTTAGGATATCAAAATGGTCTTTGGTAACCCAGGAAGAGCCTAAAGGTATATGGGGTTTAAGGGCACCATGATAATCTGAGCCGCCGGTAATCAACCACTGGCGATGTTTAGCGATTTTAAGCCAACGCTTATGAGCTTTTTGATTGAATTTAGCATAATAACATTCTATTCCATCAAAATTCATCTCCAGAAGCTTTTTCAAAGTGGGGGGATTATCCACCAGATGAGGATGGGCAATGATAGCCAACCCTTTAGCTTGATGAATAATATTAATGGTATCTTCCAACGTAAAATACTCGCCGGGGGCATAGCAGCTTTTTCCTTCACCTAAATACTTATTAAAAGCCTCAGGAATAGAGTGAATATAGCCTTTTTTAAGCATAGCTAAGGCAATATGAGGCCTGCCTATCGTTCTGCTAGCATTTAAAACCTTATTGCCGGCCATGGCTGCTAACACATCTTCTTCCTCTAAAGGAAATCCATGGGCGGCAAGTTTTTTTAAAATTTCGCGATTGCGATGAAGGCGTCTTTCCACATGTTTTTTACAGAAATCTTTAATAATAGGGCTATCGATGGGAAAAGAATAGGCTAAAACATGCACGCTTACCTCTCCTTGAAAAGAAGAAAACTCTACGCCCGGAATGATTTTCATACCTAACTGTTGTGCTAGAGGTAGGACTTGGCTATAGGCATCAATAGTATCATGATCAGTAATGGATAAGCCGGATAAGCCTAATTCAGCGGCCATTCTAATGACCTCTTCCGGTGAAGAGGTTCCATCAGAACATGTAGTATGACAATGCAGATCTGCTCTGAACTCTTTCATGCGCGTTCCACTTCATAAGGAATATAGCGTACTTCACTTTCCAACTCAATCTTGCAATGAATTTTTACCTGTTCTTTTATGTGTTCAATAAGTTTTAAAACTTCTTGAGAGGTGGCGTTATTTGCATTAACGATGAAATTAGCATGAATTTCAGAAACTTTCGCTCCTCCCAGCTGGGTACCTTTTAAACCAGCTTTTTCTATCAAAGCCCCCGCATAATGGCGATCAGGATTGCGAAAAATACATCCTGCTGATTTATTGCTGTAAGGTTGGGTTTGCTTACGATAAGTAATAATTTCTATTTGCTTTTGGCGTGCTTTGCTTGAAAGGTTTAATTGAAAAGTAGCTCCTACAATAGCTCCTTGCATTGATTGGAAGATTGAGGTGCGATAAGCATGAGTAAGCTCTTCTTTATAAAAAGTTTTTAATTCTCCCTGCTGATTGATAAAATCTACGGATTTTAAAGCATCATGCGTCTCTCGTCCATTTGCACCTGCATTCATATAGACAGCACCGCCTACGCTGCCAGGTATGCCAGAGGCAAATTCTAGGCCTGACCAGCCCTCCCTAGCAGTTTGGGAGCCCAGCAATGAGAAATTATAGCCCGCACCTACATGAAAGATTCCCTCTGGCTGTTGATGTTTAAAATCAATTTTATTATGAATCACCAGGCCTGCAAATCCACGATCATCAAAAAGGCAGTTGGACCCTTTTCCTAAAATAAAAAAAGGAAGATGGTGGATATGGCAATAAATAAGAGTTGCTTGCATCTCTTCAATCGTATGGACTTCTCGATAATAATGGGCAGCGCCTCCAATTCCGAAGGTGCATACGCTTTTTAGTAGCTTGTTATTTTGAAGCTTTGAAGATAGCTTATCATCATTCACAGTCTCATTCCTTAGCCATTTCTTTTTCTAAAGGAAGGCTGCTAGATTTTTCCTCGCTTTGATTCATTTCTTCAATAGTTTTATAGATTTTTTGAAGGTCTATTTCTTCACCAGCTCGTGCTTTGTACAAAGTATCTAAAATGGCATTAACAAAATTGGCTGATTCGGGAGTACTGAATTTTCGTGACATCCTGACTGCTTCGCTTATAGCAACCTTAGGGGGAATATTGCTTGCAAAGAAAAGTTCATAAACTCCTAGGCGCAAAATATTACGTTCGACAGTTTGAATACGATCAAATGCATAAGAAAAAGAGGCACCTGCAATCATTTCATCAATTTCGCCTTGGATAGCTTGTATTTCCTCCACTTTCTGTTGAGCCATAATAACCGAAGCGCGAGAAACGGCTAACTCTTTCATCATTAGCTCAATCATATCTTGTTGATGAGCTTTTCCAATATCATAGCTGTATAGCATCTGGAAAATAATTTCACGTAATTTTTGTAGGGGAAGAGCCATTGCAGTTTCCTTTTTGAGATTAAGTCTACAAGATTAGCTCATAAACATCAATTGCATCACTAAGAATATCTCCGTCCTAGGTGTTCGTGCTTCTCTTAAAATAAAGGGTATAAGTGTAGAGCTATGCGAGCAAAAGGTTATCCTTGCGGCTATGGCGACCAAAAACATTCCTTTCCCCATTTGCATAGGCTTAACGCAGTTTGTTTGTCTCATCTCTTGATCAAATTGCTCAAAATTGATCGTCAAAGGATACAGGCACCCTTGCTTTCATTCAATATTGAGTTTCTAATCACCACTATAGGTCATTTTTTACTTGCTGGTAAAAAAAAATTGAAGGGAGAGAAAGTAGAATTTAGCCATTAAAAGCAAATAAATTTGAATAATACTTGATTTATGAAATCTTCCTTGTTATGCTACTTACTTCTTAGGGGCAATAGCTCAGTTGGTTAGAGCAACGGACTCATAACCCGTTGGTCCCTGGTTCAAGTCCAGGTTGCCCCACTTTTTATAAAATCTTTAGATCCAGTATTTAAAGTTTACGATGATTACGCTCAATCATTAAAACCCAAGCCACTATAATGGGTCGTGCGTGGCACACGCAGCCCTATACATCCCAGCAATTATCATCACAGTAATCTTGTCACTGCTCAAGCTAACCATCCAAAATGAAGCATGAGCTAGATGGCAACGATTCAAAAACTTCCCCAAAAAAATGAAGCCCTCTGCCATAGAGTAATGATCCGTCAAAGCGATGGCTTTCCTCCTAAATCTAAAACCTTTCCTCCAAAAGAAGAGGCCAAGCATTGGGCCAAAATAGAAGAAGCACGTAAGCGATAAGGTTATGCTCCTACAGATAAAGAAAAAGGCCAGCAGACTTTGACAGATATTATTGATCGCGACATAATAATCGCTCTTTTTATCAAGCCTAAAGACGCTGGGAATATGCAGCGACATCTTGCTTGGTGACATGATAAAATTGGCTAATATAGTGTACTAAAATTTCACCTGATTTGATTGCTCAATGGTGTCAAGAGCTTGCTGAAGCGAAAACATCAAAACACCTTAAACGTTCTCTTGCTACTGTCAAGAGCTATTTGGCCCCGCTTTCAACGGTCATGGCATATGGTATTCGTGAATACGGTTGGATGACTGATGATAACCCCTGCCTACGAGTAACTAAATTTAAAGAATCAAAAGGAAGGGAGAAGATTGCCTCTTCTGGCGAATGTCTTGCACTATTAGAAGATGTAAAAATAGCCGTAATGAACATGGGTTGCCTGTTGTGCTTTTGGTCATTACTATAGGGATGAGACAAGAAGAGATTTTGGGATTAACATGGGATTGTATTAATTTTGATCGACAAAAGATCTACCTAAAAGAGACAAAGAATGGTAGACCTCGAATTATTTGTAATAGATAGGACTTAATCTGACATTTGTGATAAAAATAAAGGAAACTCAATTTAAAAGCCGCGAAGCTTGAAGCCCTGTCGCTCATTAAAATTGGC
>NZ_JAEMUE010000060.1:0-34517 GCF_018342435.1 Neochlamydia sp. AcF65 | reverse complement strand
TGCAGAGATTGGTCAATTGTCTCAGCTGCAATATCTTTACTTAAATCAGAACCAACTCACCGCTCTGCCTGCAGAAATCGGGCGGCTGTCTAAGCTGCAGACGTTTAAATTAAATCAAAACCAGCTCACCAGTCTGCCTGCAGAGATTGGTCAATTGTCTCAGCTGCAATATCTTTACTTAAATCAGAACCAACTCACCGCTCTGCCTGCAGAAATCGGGCAACTGTTTCAGCTGAAAGAGCTTAATTTAAGAGGAAACCAGCTCACCAGCCTGCCTGCAGAAATCGGGCGGCTGTCTAAGCTGCAATCGCTTAGCTTAAGTCAAAACCAACTCACCAGTCTGCCTGCAGAAATCGGGCAACTGTTTCAGCTAAAAGTGCTTTACTTAAGTCAAAACCAACTCACCAGCCTGCCTGCAGAAATCGGGCAGCTGTCTAAGCTGCAATCGCTTGATTTAAGCCAAAACCAGCTCACCAGTCTTCCTGCAGAAATCGGGCAGCTGTCTAAGCTACAGACGTTTAAATTAAATCAAAACCAGCTCACCAGTCTGCCTGCAGAGATCGGTCAATTGTCTCAGCTGCAATGGCTTTACTTAAATCAAAACCACCTCACCGCTTTGCCTATAGAAATTGGGCGGCTGTTTAAGCTGCAATCGCTTGATTCAAGCCAAAACCAGCTCACCAGCCTTCCTGTAGTAATCGGGCAATTGTCTCAGCTGGAAGAGCTTGACTTAAATCAAAACCAGCTCACCAGTCTGCCTGCAGAGATTGGTCAATTGTCTCAGCTGCAATATCTTTACTTAAATCAGAACCAACTCACCAGCCTGCCTGCAGAAATATGCCAGTTATCTCAGCTGCAAGGGCTTGGTTTAAGCTTCAACCAGCTCACCAATCTGCCTGCAGAAATCGGGCAACTGTTTCAGCTGCAATGGCTTTATTTAAGCCAAAACCAGCTCACCAGCCTTCCTGTAGTAATCGGGCAATTGTCTCAGCTGGAAGAGCTTGACTTAAATCAAAACCAGCTCACCGCTCTGCCTGCAGAAATCGGGCAGCTGTCTAAGCTGCAATCGCTTAGCTTAAGCCAAAACCAGCTCATCAGCCTTCCTATAGAAATTGGGCGGCTGTCTCAGCTTACCAAGCTTGATTTAGCGGAAAATTTTTTGAAAGATATTGCAGAAAAAATAAGGGAGCGTTTTCCATTGTAGAATGGCCGTAAGTACTTTTTAAAGGGGGGAGCTAAAATGAAATAAAAAACTTTTAGCCATCTTATCTTTAAACAAGTAATCGATTTTTCCTTCTAACAACTAAGTAAGCTTAAACTAACCTACATATTATAAAGACAAGAAGTTTTTGTCTTTTTCTGCAAGGTGTTATGGCTGGGATAACAACGTTTCTTGATAGGAAGAAGCTAGGCGTTAATTACGTAAGCACAAGCTAAGAAATTAGCGCTTAGCATAAAAAGTTAAGGATCGAAAAGCAGGGGAAAATTTACAGATAGAAAGAGCTAAATATTATCACTCTAATTTAAGAACATAGGGGAATGATAAAAGGCCCATTGAGTGCAAAGTTTATGAGAAAAACTAGGAAGTAAAATAATTTATAATTAAGGGCGGCTTGCTTTTGTTTTAGCCGCTTAAGGTGTATTTTGAATCAGTTCTAAACAATAAAAAATTCACAAAAAGGCTAGGAAGAAATTTTGGATTCTTAGCTCCTTCGCTGGATAAGTGTAGGTTACTTAGTTTAAAATTTTCATGATCTGGTTTTCTTCTTTTCTAGCAAATTCATGCATATTTACAACTATTTTGCAGAATGGTTGGAGAGATTTTTTTGCTTTTTTAACGCTAGGAGCCTGTAGGGATTAAAAGAAGTTAGACTAATAAAAAGAGCTTTAAAGAATTAACCAGGCATAAATAAGATGTAGGGCTATAGATTTTGCTTTATTAAATTGGCAGAAGAGTAAATGCCTTTTAAGGCACTTCATCTCTTCCTCCTAGGTGGCGAGGATTGCAGCGGCAAATACGTTTGATAGCTAGCCATGTTCCTCGGCATACTCCATGCTTTTCAATAGCTTGTAAGGTATAGTTAGAGCAAGAAGGTGTAAAGCGGCAGCTGGACCCTAGGAGAGGGCTGATGGTCCATTGGTAGAGACGAATAATTAGAATAAATAAAAACTTCATAAAATTCTAAATACGTCTTTTAATAGATTGAGCACCACTTCAATAATGATAAGCCAGATAATTGTCCATTCAAGGCGACTAGAATGTTGGTGGTTAAGCTCAGAGCCTAGCATTTGAAAAAGCTCATGGACTACATCTAAACGCTGATTAAGCACTTCCACGCGGCTTTCGATATCTAAATAATTCGCGACCATCGTATACAAGGGCTCAAGCTCGGGATATTCCCAAAAAAATTCTGGCGTATCTAGTACATCTGCATGTAAATTGATAGAGTTGCGCGCAATAAATAGCTCCCCCATCTTTTTGCGGATAGCTTTTTTAGAATAAGAAATTTTTCCTTTGCTAGCTAAATCTTCAGGAATATGTTTAGATTGATTAAAGGTTGCTTGAATAGCGTTTTCAAACGTTCCTAACTTAACAGATTGAGCCAATCCATGCGAAATAGCAAGCTTGGTAAGCATTTCTTGATTGGGTAAAATAATTTCATCTTCTAAAATTCTAGGTGCTTCCCCATAAAGGTAAGTGAACTCATCGGTTTCAATATCATCAGAATGCTTTTCTTCGTAGGGTTGTACAAGCTTAAGCATTTCGCCTTCTATTTCCTTGGGTAAACCCCAACAAACCACAGCTCCATAGGAAAAGAAGAAAACATCGCCGGATGGAAGATTGGGAAGAGGAATAGAACAGTGGACAGCATCGCGATAAGAGGCCGAAGGAAAACGTTGGCGAAGAATTTCGTAAAAAAGCTTTATTTTATAAGAAGCAGCAGTGCAATAGGCACGACAATCCATGAAAGAATCGAGAGTTGATTAAAAAAGCTAACAATAGAGGATTAAACCATAAATGTCTAGTTTTTGAATAAATCTTCCAGATAAAATAGAGGATAAAAAAAGAGCTTATTTAGAAATAGGATAACTGAAAAACTTGCTATTAGATCGGAGAAAGGGAGGGCCAAAAGCTTGATTGCGAAAGAGGGGACTTGAACCCCTACGAGATTTCTCTCACTACCACCTCAAAGTAGCGCGTATACCAATTCCGCCACTTTCGCTTAAAATTGAAGAAGACAAAATATAACAAACTCACCTTTATACGGGCAAGAATAAAATTGAAATTCTAAAAAGGAAAAGCATGTGCGTGGGAAGTAATAGAAAAAAGCAGGCAAGTAGGAAACAATTCAATGCTGCACAAGCATTTTAAATAGCTGATGAGCTTTATAGGGCAAATGCTCAGGGATGCAAATAGTATTAAGCTGGCTAAAAGAAGAACAGGCAGCCAGTTGCATCCAAGCTAAAGTTTCATCTTCGTTAAAAAGCAAGGCACCTGCAGGCGTATGCATGGCACAGAAATGTTCTCCTTGCCAAATGTAAAGAGATTGAAGGGGTTTTTGACAAACAGAGCATTGCAAATGGGTATTGGCTACCCCTTCATTTTTAAGAATTTTTAGTATAAAGCTTAGCTCTAAAGCGGATAGATTGGTTGTAAAAGGAATTTTTTCTAGATAGGTGATCAATTGCTTATAAAGTTTAGGGGCGGGCTTATGCAAGGGCTGAGAATCTATAACGGTGTTAATCATCCGTCCAGCACTTTCTAATAAGTTGTAATCTCCCCGTAACTTTAAATAATAGTTATAGGTAATAAGTTCTCTACATTTCCAAATCTCTCCTTTTGTTTCGCTATAGATAAATTCACCTTGCATAAGAGGAGAAATTTTAACCCGTGGAGAAGTTTTCGAGGGTTTTTTTATTTTGAAGATCCATTTGACTATTCCCTTATCAGGAGTAAAAACAGTCATGATCTGGTCATATTCGCGAAAATCAATGACTTTAAGGATCAAACCTTGCGTATGAGAAATTTGCATGCAACGGCCAATTTTAGGTTTAAAAAAAGAAGCTTCTACGCTAGAATGCTATTTTCGTGATTCTTTCTATAATCTTGCAAGCTAAATGCACCGATAGCTCAATGGATAGAGTACCCGGCTTCGAACCGGGTGGTTAGAGGTTCGAGCCCTCTTCGGTGCACATTTTTCCAAGGTATGAATTCAAAAGTTAATCTTTTAAGCTATACTCATCACTCTTTTTGCAATTTTATCGCAGCAGAATTAGGCAAAGGTTATCTACATGCCGGTCTAATCTATGAAGAATTTTATCGCACAGGCACAGTCTCTGGCCATCATCCAGCTTTTCATAATGCCTCCAGGCTTTTAGGAGAAATCCTATTAAGAGTCGACCTTTCTTTGCCTTTAGTGCCTGTAGAAAAAGATGACGGAAAAACGAAAAAATTTCTTCTTAAAACCCTGGATAACCTTGAGGTTGAGGCGGTGTTAATTCCTATGCAGGCGGGAGGAACACTGTGTATCTCTTCGCAGGTGGGCTGTCGCAGGGGCTGTACATTTTGTGAGACTGGCCGGATGGGATTACTGCGTAATTTAAAAGTAGAAGAGATTATCGGCCAAGTTTTTGTAGTTCGCCATCTGCTAGGATATCCTATACGTAATATCGTCTTTATGGGAATGGGAGAGCCTTTTGATAATTATGAAAACGTTAGGCAAGCTACCCATATATTAATGGATCCTAAAGGCTTAGGATTTGGACGTAATCATTTGACTATCTCCACTAGCGGGGTGATCGAAGGGATCCATAAGTTCACTCATAGTCCCGGGCCTAAGCCTCATCTGGCCGTATCGATCAATGCTCCTACGGATGCAATTCGCCAACGTTTAATGCCTATCAACCGTAAGCATGATATGCAACAACTTTATCAAGCGATGCGTGAATACAATGAAGTCACAGGATTAAAAATTCTTACCGCTTATGTACTCATTAAGGATGTAAACGATTCTTTAGAACATGCAGAACGTTTAGCAGATTACCTTAAAGGCCTTCATGTTAAAATTAACCTTATCCCTTATAATCCCCAAACAGGTGATCGTTTTGCCCGGCCTGCTGAGGAGGCTGTTATAGCTTTTCGTCAGCATTTGCGCTTACAAGGCTATCAAACTCTCCTTAGAGTAACAAAGGGTAAGGACATTATGGCAGCCTGCGGACAGCTAGGGAATATAAAGCTGCGTGCCCAATTGAAAAAAAATTTGGAAGCAGTATAAAACTTCTAATCGGTAAAGCTGTTAGATAAATGATATCTTTTACCTCATTAGCTCCGCCTGACTTCCTCTGTCCTTAAAGGTTAGAGATCCTCTGAAAATTTTTTTTATTTGGCCTTCCTCTCGTTTTTTTAATAGCCTGAAGTTATTTGAGTTGATTGGAGAGCTCGATGAATTTGTGGGGGTGATTTTTCGAGGAGAGAAAAAGAAACTTTAAATTTCCTACAAGAAAAAAGCTTATGAAATAGGAAATAATAGCCTGTAAATAAGCTTGGTGAGGGCATCTTTCTAGCAAGGGAATTACCCTTAAAAGCTAAACCTTTCCTTAAAGGCAGGTTTCCATTAAGTATGAGCTTGCTTAAAGAGCTGTTCAAAAAGGTGTTTTATTTGTGGAATAGGGCTTAAAAAAAAGCGTTAGCGATTGATAGGCTTTTTTTGGCGTACAGCAAGCCTATATTCGCAGCTAGGGCTTTAAACACGGCGAAGGCGGTAGGTAAAAGATAAAAAGCTTTTTCAACGATGTTTGTTAGGCCAAGGAAAAATCTCTTTAAAAACTCTTGGGTTTTAGGGAGCCTAAAATTTGGCTATTTTCGCTGTTTTAATAGAACATTTTTCATAAAGTTTAAAAGCCTTCAGCCTTGAAGGTAAAAACTTTGGTAAAGGCCTATCTAGGACCTTAAGGTCTAGCTATAAATTCACACCGGAGAGGCTAAGGGCCTAGAGAAATAGAAGTTGTCTCTTCTGGTGCAGCTATTTTCAAAAGATATGCTTTGTTCTCTTTACCCATTACTAGATTTTTTTGTATAATAGGAGCTAATAGGAACTTAAATTTCCTATCTCAAATCCATAAAATCGAGGTTTCTATGAGCCGCAAATCTAAAGCTGCTGAATTTGTTGATGAAGAGTATAGCTTAACTATTAATGGACGAAATGTACAAGTGACCGAGGCCATGGAAGGCTATATCAAAGACAAGCTTTCTAAAATTGAAAAATACGATATACCTATTATAGATATAACGATAACAATGGATATTCAAAGGTTTGAGCATCATGTCAACCTTCTCGTTAAGCTGAACCATATACTCATTAAAAGTTCAGCGGTCACTGATGATATGTATGCCTCTATTGATAAAGCCGTGGATAAAATTCAAACGCAACTTAAAAAATATAAGCAAAAAATCAAAGATCATCATGCTAAGCCTCTTGAAATGGTGGATATGGCTGTTAATGTTTTACGCCCTTTAAAGGAAGTCGAAGCAGCAGAAATTAACGAAGAGATTGAAGCTGAAAATGCATCCCAGAGGGATAAAGAATATCGTCCTCATCATATCGTTAAGCAAGAAAAAAAGCCTCTTAAATATTTAACTTTAGATGAAGCTATCATGAAAATGGAGCTATCGGGAGAGGTTTTTCTGCTTTTTCGTAATGAAGTGGATCGTAAGTTAAATGTTATTTATCGCCGTGAAGATGGAGATTATGATCTTCTCATGCCTGAAGGGTAATTAAATAATGCTTCAAAAGTTCATAACCTCAAGCTTATGGATTTTTGGAGCTTCTTATTATGGAGAAAGAAGAAAAGCAAAAAATTTATTGTGCCATTCGTAAAAACTGGTTAATAGCTACCCCTGAAGAGCTTGTTCGCCAGCAGGCAATCCAGCTTTTAATCCAGCATTTAGGATTTCCTAGTTCCTGTATTGCAGTAGAGAAAGAGTTGCAGTCTTTACCTCATATGAAAATATCTACCTCTCTTTTACCCGAAAGACGAGCGGATATTATTTGTTATCTCCCTAAAGAAAACAGCCTACATCCTTTGTTGCTCATTGAATGTAAGGCAGTTCCCCTCACTTCTAAAGAGATCCTTCAAGTCATAGGTTATAACCGCTTTATCAAAGCTTCTTTTATAGCGTTAATTAATCAAACTGAGCACAAGCTAGGTTGGTTTGATCCCGAGTTATCTGATTATCAATTTGTTAATTATTTACCTTTTTATTCTGATTTAGTTAATTCTTTAATTAATTGATTAATATTTTAATTTAAAATTATAATATTAATAGATGTTAGTTAGTTAAGGAGTTAACTATGGCAATAGACAAAACTCAATTTTCTGATGCGACTGATCATGCTAATAAAAATGTTTTCGATTCTTATTTTCATTTAAAAAATGTTTCAAAAAAAGAAGGAGGACATCGATTTAAAAAATTGGAAAGCCAAGAAAGTGGCTATTCATGGGAAGTAAGCCATGTAAATATGAAAGAACTGCTTAAAAACACTGCTAAAATAATTTCTTATTTTACTGTTATTATTCCTCTAATAATGCTCATAGGCAAAGCGATTCATGATTACCGCCATCATTATAAAATCATTAAAGAACTTCCCTCCGATAAAATAAAGAACGTATCTAGCAAAATCTTGAACAAAGCCGCAGGGGATAAAGATGAAAAGGAAATCATGGCTTCCCCAGCAGTAAGCAAGCTATCCAAGAGTAGTCGAGATATAAAAATTAAAGAGAAATATGAAAAAGATTCTTCAGCAACAGAGGCGGCTTTAATTTTAAATATCATTAAAGGTCTTAAAGAAAAGCTGCAAGCTGAAGAGCCTGCCCTTATCGATGCGCAGATAGAGGAGCATGGCATAAAAATCCAGAAAGGAGAGCTAGAGGGAATTAAATTTGAGATTAATTCCTATGAAAATTATGGAATTACTGTATGGAAAATAATCAGAGAGGGGCAAGCCTATGAGGTTAATGAATATGCTCCTCAGGCTTACCATGGGCCTAAGACTGAAGGGTTTATAGAAAGGCAACGGCTGTTAATAGATGCGGCTAAATGGCATGTGAAAAATTTAGCAGTAGGAGATAGTCTAGAGGGCCAGAAAGCCCAAGGGAAGATGTTAGAAACGCTTGACTACCTTCAAAAAAAATTTATGCAGGAAATACGTTCGGAGAAATTTCAGATAGATCCCCAATATATTCAGCATCCTGATAAGAAAGTTGGCGAAGATCATTATATGCAGGTGCATGGGATTGCCCAAGAGCTGCTCGCTCAGCTAGCCAAAGATATACAATTTACCCTTAATCAGCTCAATCAAGTAGCGGAATTAAAGATAGAGGAGTTTACCATTGACAAGTTAGCTCAAGCAGAAAAAGACTTTATTGTGGCAGTAGGAAGGCCTACCATTATCAACACCTACTTCCTAGGTGATTCAAATCAACAATTTTTTAATATGCAAAAGCCTTCTTCCATCGTTGATGCGAAAGGTGAACGTATGGCAAGAGCGATGCTGCCAAGCACGATTAGAGATCGTGAAGGTTTAGCTAACTATGTGACTACTTCTTTTGGAGAAATTCATGGCAGGGAGGGAGAGTATTTTTTAGAAACACTTTTTGAAGCTATTCGCCATTCTAGCTATCCGCCAATCGCCATTAAAGATACTTTGCAAAGGCAAGCTATCGGTTGCCGAAATTGCAAACAAAATTTAATTGATTTAGCCGCTTTAAGAATTAAGGCTGATCCTTCTTTAGTTACTACTCGTGATCAGCCTCTTGTCCTTCCTCTACGCACGATGATGCTATTATCTCCTAAAAAGATAGATAAGATCCGTAATCGTAAAAAGGGGATTGCAGGAAAATGGTCGGGAGAAAGTGAAACCACTCAACTAGAAGAATCCGCTTTAGCTTTAAAAATATACAATCAACGGCTTCTTAAAGTTAGAATAGAAGGAAAAGATATTTGGATTAAGCCTGATATTTCTTTTATGAACTTAGGGGCTAATGAATTGGCTGTAAACTCAACCTCTATGGGAAAGCATTTAAAAGATGCTGAATCTTTAGCTTCTTACAATGCTAAAGGCTTTATAGAGTTTGAACAAGAAGTGTTTGATTTCATCCAGAAACAATCTGTTCTTCCCCCTTCTGCTGTGGCAACTTTAAAAGAAATTGAATCGATGAAAAGGGCGTCTTCCTTACGTCAAGCAAAACGGGACATGCAGGCGCTTCAAAATGAAAAAGCCAGAAGTATTATTTCTCTTTATGCTTCATTGGATAAATTGATGGAAGAATATCTTTCCCATCCCCAAAAAACTGACCTTAAACAGGAAATTATTCGCTTAAAAGGCAAAATTGAACAGCATGAGAAAGAGGTTTACAATCACTATAAAGATTATTTAAGACTTAAAGCTGAAGTTTATATACAAAAGAGCTCGGAAATAAAAGAGCTTTTTAAACAGCTTAGATCCGAGTTAAAAAGAGAACTTGATCAGCTACCTTCCGATTTGACAAAAGTACAACAACTTCATCATATCAACGATTTAACCCTTAAATTTGAGCTAGCTATCGACATATTTTACCACCAAAAAAATAAAGAAGCAAATGCAGTACTTGATTTCCAAGTTAATTACTTAGAAATTCATGCGATGATGTCTAATTGTGTAGAGTTTTTTTGCAAGAGTGCAGAAGACCGTACCGGAAGGGTAGATGATAAAATCCAAGAAAATAAAGCTTTTCAGGCTATTTTTGGGCGAGTTCCTTTCGGATCAGATGATCAAGAGTATATTGATAAGTTCATTTCACCTCTTATTCATCAGTATTCAGTAAGCCAAAACAACACAGAAAAAAATTCGGGCGCTCGCGGCGAGCAGATCAGCCCTCTACTCAATCCCCATTTACATGCCAAAATTGATAAAAAACATGCTTATTTAGCTAAAAATGTAATTAGTAAGGCTAGAAATAAAAAACCTTCTCCGCACATAAGAAAAAAATTGTCCCGATTAGAGAAAAAGAATACAAGAAATCCTGCCAGGCAGGGAGAGCAAATGAATTCCCTACTCCATGCTCATACCTCTACTAAGGTGAATAAAAGGCATGCTTACCTAAGTAAGAAGGTGATTAGCAGAGCTAGAAAAACTTTTTATTAAAATCCATGGTCTCCACCTACTACTCCCGAAGAAGCTTCTGTAAAGTAGTAGGTGCTTATGTAGGGATTTGGGCTCACAGCTGTAAACCAGCCGATAGTATTTTCTAAGAACTGGCAGAGCTCTTTATCTTCCTTAGCATAAAGGATTCGAAAGCCGTGGGGGGGCAAAATTACTGTACGCTTGAGCCTCTCAGTATCTTTTTCGCGAAAGAAGGTTAAGTCTATTTCGGCAGAACGGGTGTATTCTATATGAGAAGATGAGTTGAGGAGCCACACAGTAGATTTTTCCCTATCTGCAAGAATAGGGGCCCAGCGGAATGAAGTTGGTTTGTTCTCCAGGGCAGGATTAAAAGGTTGGAGGTTTGTACAGATATTACAAGGCATCTGCTGACCTTCTACTCCTAAATCTAACCCTAGCTTAATACGAGCAGGAATACGAGTCCCATCTTCTGTGCGTGCGATTAAGCGCGCTGCAAGATTTTGTTCAGTATCCAGAGCTAATTTTTTGCAAATATCTTTGAAGGATAAGGATTGATAACCGCTTTGTTGGGAATGCAAAGCTAAGCATTGTCCTTTTTTTCCTAAAAGTTTTCCTTCCTGATTGTAGATTTCAAGATCAATAATTAAGGTATTAGGGGGGTAGATAGGATAAAAATATACTGTTGTAAATAAATTTTTTTGTAAAGTCAAAGGGATCATGAGAGTGGCGGGAAACCACTGCGGCTCTGCAGGGCGCCAGTAATCGTGTTCCGCCATAGACTTAGAGCAATCATAATAGGTATGAGTAATTGTCATAGCGGGCAAAGAGTGTTGCAGGTTTCCTACTAGCAGGCGAGGGAATATCCAATTAACTTCACATGTAATTTTAGCAGTCCCAGGTTGGCCATTTAAAAATTTTTGAAGTTCGATCTCTCTACCTGGATAGATAAGACAGGTCTGGTAAGCTTGTAAGGTCGGATAAGTAATTTCGTGGGTAAGCTTTTCATTTTTGCTATTATAAAACTCCATAAGAAGGGGAGCCTGGTGAAGAGCTTGAGGACCGTTAATGATACTAATAAAGGGCTCATGATCTTCATCTACATAAATATTAAAGCCTGCTTCAGGAACATGGGAGTGAGAATTGTTATACATATCCTCAAAATTATTGTAGATGCGCTGAGCCGAATGAACGACAGTACTAAACGCAGGACCATAGTAATTGATAGCAACGGCGGGATAGGGAAAAACTAAATGACGCGTAGAAAAAAATTCTATCTCTAGACTACCAATGAAAGGATGATCGAGGGGCAGACCTGCGGCTATAAGCTGATCGATAAGTTCGATACGGTAGGTTTTAGCTTCTCGAATAGGCAAAGAGGTTCGATAAAGCAGCTTTCCTTCGCCAGAACGAAGGGAAAGCTGCGCAGCAATCTCCTGCACATGGCTTTTTAACATCCAATATCCCATAAACAGCAATCTTGTTGAGATGCCGGGTAAAGAGATTACAGGAAAGATGGCAGAGGAACGATAAATGCAGGTGGGAAAATTTTTTAAGGCAGAGTGTGGACTTGCATTGGCAAGATGTGCATAATAGCTACGCATAAAATTTACCTGGGTGAGTTTATTATGCTTTATAGCGATCATAAGATAATATTGGAATACTCTTCTAAAATTTTTTTCTTGCTGGCTATTTTTTTTATCTCTATATATTTCGATACTAAGTAAATTTTTAAATTTATAACTTTGAAAAAATATAAAAATGGTACTATTTTAAATAAATCAAGGTTTTAGATGATGTCTAGCTATGCTGGGAAAAATTAAAGCATGGGGATTAGAGATGGGCAAAGATCCAGCCCTTATCCATCCCGTTTTACAAATCAAAAATATGGGTAAGCTCCCATTTATACCGAGGATCAATCGGAACGACAATTTTGGTCATTAAAAGGACGCATTAAATGTGTAGTCATGTCCTATACATTTTATATTCCTCGTTTTTAAGGTAGAAGCCGTAGCTGCTACACGAGCTACAAAGAATTTTTTCAAAGCATATAGGGGCTTCTGATACCGCTGCCCGTAGGAGAATCAAAAGTAAAGTGCGGCAAAATATGCCTTATTTGGTAGGGTCGCATCCTCTCTTATACACGGTTTGTATCACTCGTTTAGCAGTAGGGATCCTTCATCCTGGCTGGAGTATAGGGACTAAAGAAGAAATGCCAGAGTTAGAAAATCCTTACGATTCTTCAAAAAGCAAGTTTGAATAAATTTAAGCTCTTAAAGATGAGAGCTTAAGTTAAAATGCTTTAAAATAATTTTTAATAGTGATAGGTTGAGTTTGGAACTTAAAACAACTTAATTTTGATGGCTATTATGAAAACAATTTCCTTTCTTGAGCAGATTCTTAATCAGGTTACCTCTTTATATCAGCATATATTATCTAACCAGCATAAAGAGATTGATTCACGCCCTGAAATCAAAGAAGCCATTCAGCGCTTATCTAGGCAGATTCAGGAAATTTCTCATATGACTGACATTGAGACCTCGCGTATGGGAATCTCTCAAGAAGAGCTAAGAAAAACCATTTTAGAATCAAAAAATCACCTTCCGCCCGATCTTCAAAACTTTCTAGAGAAAACTCAGTATCTTAAGAGCCAACTTGAAGGCTGTAGAAATGTACTTAAAGCGGCGACAGAAAAGCAAAAAGAAGAAAGAAAAAATAAGCAACTGGGCGACAAAAGGAAAGAAAAGTTCAATCATGTAGGGGGCAAAAAAGGCTGGATTCCTCTGTAACATTCTTAATCAACACACTATATAAATGAAAGTAGATAATAATGATAAACGATGAACGTTTTACCCATAATTTGCAGAGATGGTCTGTTCTTAATCAAGATGCAGCAGAAAAAATCAAAGTTCTAGAGTGCCAAGAGATTGCTCTTATTGCTAACGAAGATGGTGAATGGAATTTGCAGAAAATTTCCGAAGATGAGCCTGCATATTTACATTCCCCTCTTTCTCCCCAAAGGGAGGCACAACAATGGTTTTTATCTTTAGATTTAAAGGATACCTTAGTGGTGTATATTTATGGGATCGGGCTGGGGTATTACTATGAGGTGATTAAAAATTGGTTAAAAGAAGACCCTAAGCGCTATGTAGTTTTCCTAGAAAATAACTTGGAAGTAATAAAATTTTTTCTTCAAACCGAGCGAGCTACGGCTTTCTTAAATGATACCCAAGCTAAACTCTTTCATTTTTCATGGGAAACATCTTATTTTTCCTTTGGCTTTGTAACTTCTCTTTTTTCTTTGGCTTCTTTTAAAGCTTCGGCACTTAAATTTTATCAAAAGAACGATACTCTCCATACGGTGGAGTTTCAAGCACGTCTTTCTTTTTTTCATGATATGCGCATAGGTATAAGCGCTGAATTTATGAATTTAGCTGGTGAGAAAGGCTTTATTCATAACTACTATCAAAATTTAATGGAGATTCCTTTCTCTAAAATTGAATCAAAAATGCTAGATCAATTCAAAGGTGTCCCTGCTATTATTTGTGGAGCGGGACCTTCATTAGCTAAGAATATCCATCTTCTTAAAGAGCTAAAAGATAAAGCATTAATAATGGCAGGTGGGACAGCTATGAACGTCTTAAATGGAGCGGGAATAACTCCCCATTTTGGCCTGGGAATAGATCCCAATCCTTCCCATTATAATCGATTAATATCTAATACGGCCTTTGAGGTTCCTTTCTTTTACAGGCAGCGCATGTACAATCCTGCATTGAAAATGGTGCATGGAGAGCGGCTATTAGTAGCCGGAGCTGGAGGCTATCGCCTACCTGCATGGTTTGAAAATCAACTAGGCCTGCCTGAAGTGGTACCTATAGAAGAAGGTCATAATGTAATTAATTTCAATTTATCGATCGCTAGAGAATTAGGATGCAATCCTATCATTATAGTAGGCGTAGATTTAGCTTATTCGAATAATAGCTCCTATGCTCCTGGTCTGGTGCGTCATGCCATCCAAGACCCTAAAGATGCTTTTTTAACCAAATATTCTCATGAAGAGCTCCTTGTAAAAGATGACATTTATGGTCAGCCTGTTCATACCCTTTGGAAATGGATCAATGAATCCCTGTGGTTTTCTCATTTTGCCAGCCAATATCCTGAGATCACTTTATTGAATTGTACCGAAGGGGGGATTGGTTTTACCCGTGTTCCCAATATGACCCTTGCAGAGGCGGCCTCCATCTATTTAAAGAAAAATTACGATTTTTCTTCGTTGGTGCATGGAGAAATTCAAAACAGTGGGGTTCCTCACGGCTTAACTACCTATAAAGTATTAGAAAACCTTGAGATATTTGCACGTAGCCTACTCGATTGTGAAACCTATTGTAGTATTATCGCTCTTGAAAATAGTAAAATTCATCAAAGCGTAGAGGCTGGGCAAGAGGTGCCCGCTCACCTCAAAAATCCGGCCATCGAAGAGAACTTAGCCAAGCTTGAAGCCTTGGATGCTTTTAAATATATCTTAACTGATTATAAGGAAAGGTTTTTAGAGATTTTCTTTCCCCGGCTTGTTTATTTAGAATACGATTCTCAGCTTTATTCAGAGAAAGAAATTTTCTTGAAAAAAATTGTTTTCGAGATAAGCTTATATTCTTTCCTTTCCTCGGTGGCAAGAAATAATATAAATATTATTAGCTCTCTTCTTACCAAGGTAGTTAAAGAAAGCAATAATCCAGAAGTGACGCCTTCCCAAAAAACTCTTGCTCTTAAAGAAAAGTTACAGAGGGAACGTACCCATTTGAGTGAACAAGAGCATTACTCTTTTGTAGATAGTTATTTGGAAATCATCGACCCTGAACTTCATTTAAATCTTAAGAAAAAATGCGAAGGTCAATCTGAACAGCAGCTGTATGCTAATGGAGCTTTAAAGACCCAGCACTTTTTACATGAGGGCAAACTTTATGGTCCAGCGACCTACTACGCTGAAAATGGTCAACTCCTTGCTCAAAACTGGTATGTGGAGGGTCTTTTAGAAGGTAAAGGTTTCTTTTATTACCTTACAGGTGAGCTGTATGCTATCAAGCGTTACAGAAAAGGGGTTTTACATGGCCGCCAAGAATACTATTTTTCAAATGGCCTTCCTAAAACTATTCTCCCTTATCAAGACGGTTTAATGAATGGCGAGGTTCTTTTGTACTATGCAAGTGGTAGAATTAAACGCCAAATGCATTTCAAAAAAGGAAAAAAAGATGGTGTGGAAAGGATGTGGAATGAAGACGCCATGCTATTGCTAGAAGCTCATTATGAGAATGATTTGCCTATAGGAACGGCCCGGGAATGGTATTCTAATGGCAACCTCAGCAAGGAAATTATCTATGCTAATGACTCGGACAAGCTTGAAATAAAAAAATGGAATGAAGATGGTACACCTCATTTAAAAGATGCCACCCAAGGGAAAGATTATTTTGATTTAATGACTAATCATTCTACAGCTTTAACTACTTCTCTCCACAATATCTATCAGGCTCTTGTAAATATTGCTCCCACTATTGTGGAAGTAAAAAGAGAGGATAAATCTACCAGCATTGAAGATGATTTGCTAGAATTACAAAAAGAAATGGATAAGCTTAATAAATACAGCCATGAAATGTTAAAAATTTCAGGGACAGATGGCAAAACCCCTAAAGAAGCTGTGTGGAAAACGCCTGAAGCAGAGAGGCTAGTTAAAGCTCAATTAGAGGGCTTAACAAAAAATTTGTCTGAATTGACTTGTGAAACACAAGCGAGTCTTAAAGGTCTATTTGAGAAGCTTAACTTACAGAAAGAAGTAGAACTTTTTCCTAACTAAAAACATAACGAAATAAAATCTAGAGCTTAAATGAAAGCCTACTTTAACTTTTATTAAAGGGTTAAGGGAAGAGCTTTTTTAATTTTAAGGCAACCCTCCTAGATCCCCGGGCTATTTTGATGAAGGCCAAGCTTTATATTTTTATCTTTTTTACCCACCCTATTCTTTATGAAAAATAGCATCGATCTCTTCCATAAAAATTGCGAAAGATGGTCTTCTACTAATCCCCAAAAAGCACTTTTGCTGCCCTACATAGATTGTAAGGACTTGGCATTTTGTATAACTAAGCAGGAAGAACAAAATTTAAAATTTCAACAGGGAGAAGAAACTTACTTCTTTCATTGTCAAGAAGGAGCCCTGGATGAAGCAAAAGAGTGGTTCAAAATGACCAAGCTAGCTGAGGTGCCCTTAATATATGTCTATGGCGTAGGCTTAGGTTATTACTATCAAGCTGCTCAAAGCTGGCTTCAAGAAGATCCTTCACGCCGCCTTGTTTTCCTAGAAGATAATCTAGCGGTCATTCATCGCCTCTTTGAAACTCATCTAGGCTTTCAGCTAATTCATGATTCTCAAGTGCAGCTGCATTTTTTTGAGGATTTAGAAAATAGCAAAGAACTGTTCCATCATCTTTACTGGAATTTTTTTTTAACAACCCTTACGGTATCAGGTTTAAAATTATATCAAGCTCTGAAAGCAGAACAATATGCCCATTTAAAGCATACGCTTGCTTATGAAGCATCCCTTAAAAATAGCCTGCTTACAGAATACCTTGAATATGGGGTAGGTTTTTTTAAAAATTTTTATCCTAATATTCTTTCTTTAGAAGGTGCTTATTTAGCTGATGAGCTTTTTGGGAAATTTCATAACATCCCTGCTATCATTTGCGGGGCAGGCCCTTCTTTAGAAAAAAATCTTTCTCTGCTAGGTAAGCTTTTAAATAAGGCTTTAGTTTTTGCAGGCGGATCGGCGCTAAATGCTTTGAATAAAAAAGATATACAACCCCATTTTGGGGCAGGTATAGATCCCAATGCCCCTCAATATGATCGGTTAAGTACTAACAGTTCTTTTGAAACGCCTTTTTTTTATCGCAATCGCCTGTTACATAAGGCCTTTAACACTATTCATGGTCCACGCCTTTATGTTACAGGAAGTGGTGGATATGATATTTCTTCTTTTTTTGAAGAAGGTTTGGGAATTAAAGGTACACCTATTGAGGAAGGGCATAATGTCGTTAACTTTTGCTTAGAAATTGCGCATGCTTTAGGATGTAATCCCATTATTTTTGTAGGCATGGATTTAGCCTATACCGATATGAAGGCTTATGCTTCAGGCGTCATAGAAGATAATCGTGTCGAGGCGGCCGACATTACAACAACGCAGAATATCGATCAAGTGGCACTGCTTAAAACAGATATCTATGGAAAGCCTATTTATACTTTATGGAAATGGATAGCAGAAGCTGAATGGATAGGTGATTTTGCTAAAGCTCATCCGGATATCAAGGTAATCAATGCCACAGAAAGGGGTTTAGGATTTCCTCGTATACCCAATAAAACTCTCCAAGAGGTTGCCGACAAATATTTGATAGAAAATTACGATTTTAAGGGCATGATCCATAGCGAAATTTTTAACAGCTCGATGCCACAAGTTAAAAAGGAAAAGATATCTTCCTTAATGCAAGATTTGCAACAAAGCTTAACGCGTTGCGTAGAGGATTTCGAAATTCTTATCGAAGAAACCAGAGTCATCAAATTACGGTCGGAAAAAGATCAAAAAGTTTGCTTTCCTCAACAGACAGGAAAAGCTGCACTTTATGAGAGCGATTTGGCAGAAGAAATAGGCTATCGCTATGTCTTACATATCTTTAATGAAGCTTATACGCGCGTTTTAAATCGAGAATTACAAGGTATCCAGCATGCCTCTATTTCAGAAGTTCAACAAGCGCTTGAGAAGCTAGACTTACTTATCAAACGTTTTGCCTTCTTACGCGATGTGGCTAAGGTTAACCTGGAGCTTATCAAGATGGCTATGCATGAGCATGCGGCGCTTCCTGCGACTACCTTTCCAAAGCCAGGGAAAATTACCTGTAAGCAAACAAAAGTCCAAGGAGTAATTCAAGGAAACTCCTCCTTTCATGCTCAAGGCCAAATTTTATCTTCCGCTTATTTTGAAAAAGGCCTGCAAGAAGGGGTGGCCGAGTTTTTTTATCCTAATGGTCAACTCTATAGCAGGCAGGTGTTTAAAGAGGGGGTATGGGAGGGAAAGCAAGAATTTTATTATCCTACTGGGATAGTTAAAACGCTGTTAAACTATGAGAGTGGCAAGCTGATAACAGCACAGCTTTTTTATCCGAATGGAACTCTTAAATCTCACGTAGCACGTTTGGAGGATGACAACGTGTCGAGTGTGTAAAGCGGCAAGGTTGAGATTTTTTCTTTAAGCTTACTCTTGCCCTGCATTGACAAGTAAAAATGTTATTTCCCTTGCCTTTAATGATAAAGTTCTTTTGAAACCTAACTTTTTAGCTTACAAGTATATGCTATACCGAATGGCTAAAGCGAACGTTAAATCCTTCTTTGCTATTCTTCCAACCTTTTAAAATAGTAATGATGAAATACATCATCTATGAAACAGATCCGGACTCCAGAATTAGGCAAAGAGATTTTCTACAAGAAATTTTCATTTAAATAAAATTTTAAATAAAAAGCTTGCTGAAAACCTAAAAAAAAAAGTATTTTCTAATAAAACTTTGAAAGACCTAGATCAAATTTCTGACTTATTTGTGGGTGTCTTCCGCCAAAAAATGGGAAGGGTGGAAGCAACTGAACATATCTGAATTTGTGGATAGGCTTCACAAGCAAATAAATGAATTTTTGTAAAAAAGGGGAATCATGAATAATAATGATTTGAGCATAACAAATGTGTCACACGGGGATATTGTTCTTCGTAGTGCGCACCTTGATTGGGATACTCATCCACTTAAGATCTCATCAGCACAATTACGTAACATCAAGCTTGATGTTGTGATGAATCCCTTAACAAGTACTCAATCACCTTCTGAAAAAGCTGGGTTAGAAAAAGCTCAGCTCTCTAGCGTAGCTAAAAGAATTGATAGAGAATTTCGATGTGCCGTGCAAAAATACGTCAAAGGGTTAGACAAAGCCTCCATTGATGACTTAAGAACTGTGGGAGGAATTGAAAATATCACGATCGGCTCTATCCTTTGGGAAGGAGCCAAGGCACTGCTTCGTTTAAATTTTGGGGAATTTATATATAAAACGGTGCGTGCTCAACACGTAGCTATGATGAAAAAAGAAGAGATCAGGAAAAAAGGTAGTACGGCTAGGGTCCTCTGGTTGAAAAACATTGAGAGCGAAGAAGAGAGCCGCCTAAAAAGTGCTAAAAAAATGTTGAAAAAGCGCAGCGTTGCTCTAATAAAAAGCTGTAAAAAGTCCGAAGAACGGGGAATTATTTCTCTTAAGAAGCTGAAAGAACTGGAGCAACTATCGAAGATATTTACGGCTCTTTTTCCCCAAGAAGAATTTATTGTTGATATAAAAATAGATAAAAGTGAAAGCGTTCATGAATTTGTGAACTCCCGTCGTAATTTATTAAATGAGTAAATTTTTTAGGAGATACTACTATGAATATAATAAAATATGCCCCTGTTCCTCAAAATTTTAGTTGCTATGGAAAAGTTTCTCATTTTTGTAAAAAAGCTACTTCTTTTATGCCGGGTTGCTTTTCTCGCAAGGTGAGTAAGTTGATAGATTATTCTCCGACAAAATCGAAGTGTGTGATGGCATGGTCTTTGTTTCTTATTGCTTTCCCTGCGTCGATGAAAGACTATTCTTCTTTCGATTTTAGTGCAACAAGCTTGACCCATACAGTTATCTATACAATTTTATTATCAAATGCCCTTTTGATTACTATACTCTATAGGAAGAATACACTGAAAAATCAAAGAAGAGAAGAACCAGACTCCATGAATTCGGAAAGGCGGCCGTTCCTTAATTCAATTAAGTCTCTGTTTGCTGGACCCTTCTTTTGGAGGGAATCGAAAAAAAGCTCGATAGAAAAGCAATCAGAATTCTTGATTCTTTTATCGATGAAGGAAATTCAAAAGCTTAAACATAAGCAGGCGATCTTACTAACTCTTATTGATCAACATTCGGATTTAAAAGAATTATTTGAAAAATATAAAGAGAATCATGCTCCTTTTGTCGCTAAAGTCGATTTCAAACTAACTCCTATCTCAGAAAATGATGATGTTTATGAAAGGTTAGAAAAAACAATAAAAGAGCAACGCTATTTAGAACATATTTTAAGGGAGCTTGAGGTCTATGTAAAGTCTTATGAAGACTTGCACACCTGCTTGTTAGAGAAAGTCCGTTTCTATAATGAGCAGCAATCCTATAGAAAAGGACAGGAAAGGATTATCGAGGTGGATTAAAATAGAAGACAAAGGCCATTCAAAAAAATGCTAAAATTAAAAAACATTTAGTAGGCTAAAAAATGTTAACAAAAAAAGACCTGGTTTTAGGATTAAAAGAAACAATAAAAGAAGGATTCACCCCTGCTCAAATTGGAAGCTGGGTTTATTCTAATTATTTACAACTAAATGAAGAAGTAGAGGAGGAACTCTGGCCTATCTGTACGCAATTAGCAGCTATGGAAGTAGGTCCTGAATTTGAATTTACCATTGAAGAATTGCAATTAATTGCCGAAAAATTACTTCTTGAAGAAGAAAATCCCATACCAAAAATTATCCAGGAAAAACTAAAATGCCAACAATAGTACAATTTAATAATAAAAAAGAATGCTCCTATGACATCATTTAATACTGCATGTTCTGTTAATTTTTTAAAAAGTGAAAATAACATTATTTCTGTTGATAAGACTGTAGGTGTTTTAAAAACGCTAATTTGCTTAACTCTACCCTTTCAAGACCGAGAAGGAAGGCAAATCCGACTCTGGAAAACAGAAAAATATGGCCTGATCGGATCTGTTTTAGAATCTGACGGAACATTGCGTATTATCCCAAAGGATAGAATTTGGACTCCCTTGTCTTCAAATAAAGGAGGAAACCTTTTATTAGAATGCCTAGAAAAAGTCTCTCTACGCAGATGGGATCTAGTGTTTGACGCCAAAAGATTGGAATTAATCATTTGGCCCTATTTACAAGCTGCAGGTAAAGATCCAAGAAAGGCCTATAATCTTCCAAGAAATGCTATCAACAATACTGCTCAAAGTTTCAATGCTAGGGAAGCCTTAAAAAATAAAATCTTTACATTAGCAAAGCTATCAGAAGGAAAAGGTATTGATGCAAGAAAAGAACTCCCTGATGGACGTATCCGCTATTATGCTAAAGAAACTCCCTCTTCCACTCCAGGTCCCACTCGTGGGGCGGGCTTAGTTTATGAACATAATCCTAAAACAGGCCGAATTAGAAGTTGGTTTGAGTGTCGTGACCATAGTGGGAACGTCAACCGTGTTCATCCAAAAAACATAGATGGATTAACACTTAAAGCTCCTCATTATCCACCCACAAAAAAAGAATTAGAGGCCAGGGCTCAGACTCAGCAAACTCCCGGAGGAAAACAATTCACCCAAACCCTTCAACAAACCAAGCTCACTTCTTCCTATAATTCCAATCATCCGCACAATCCTGTGCAAGAGAAGGGGGGAACTGGAGGTGAAATAGGTGGAGTTGCCTGCAGCATGGAATATTTCAAGGGGCTCTTTGATTCCCCGGAAGCCCTCTTTGAGGATAATCACTTCTTCAGCCTACCTGCTCTACCAGATGGAACAGTCCCGTTCTCGAACGATGAGCTGCGACAAATTTTGCGAGAACTTGCTATCGGAATATATAGCTATAGTACAATTCCTTTTTTTAGCTTACATTTTAATCAAAATAGCGACCTTTTTCCTGTGATTCATCCTGTCTATGAAAATACCCTCGTTGGCCGCGTAATCGGCATGTTGGATTACATCATGAAGGGATATTTAAATGGAGGGATCTTTCAAGAGACTTTTATTCAAGAATGGTATCAAAATGCTGATTGGGAAAGTCAATCCAATTCTGCTTTACAGCAGATGATTGACTTTGAGGAATATTGTAAAGCTCATTTAAAAGGGGAAGATAGGAAATATTTTTCTTTAAGGCAGTTTTCGGAACAGTTTATCGATCCAAAAAGGCTCGAAGTTTTATTTCAAAATTTGATAGGAAAAGATGGTGGGGAAAAAGGGGGTAAAACTTTACTCCAAGAAAGAATGGCAAAATTTAGCGGGGAGTCCGAAATATTAAGAGATTTTTCTGAATTTTCGAATTCTTTTCGCATTATAGCTAAGCAAAACAGCATCCAAAAGGAGGAAAACCTTTTCTTGATCGATGCTGATTTTGATGTATTTTATACAATTGTCCCCTCCCCTCGCTATAAAGAAGCTTATGATGAATTTATCAGAGAGCACGGGCAACCTCCAGCATCTTATCAAGCGTTAGAAGAAAGCTACCAGTTATTTACCCACAGGATTCATGATCACTTGGTGAAATTCCCTTTATGTCAAAAATATTTTTCAATGTTATCTGTAATCAACTTTTTCTCGGGATATTTTGCTACATTAAAAAAACACTGCAAACAACCCCTTCTTTCCCAGTTTCAAGGGAAGGTATTAGAAGGATGTCCTCCGCTATTTCCTCATCTGCCTATAAAAAAACGAGTAGAAGAAGATTTTAAAGCCAACTTATTTTTAGTTTATAATAGTTTGCGGCACTCTCATCGAGATGTTCTAGAAAATTTTTATTTAAATATCCTAAATGAAATTTCCGAAACTCCTCAACCTCTTCTTTTGGATCAAACAAAAAATACTCTAATAGAGAAATTGAGGCCAATTCTTGAAAAGCATATCCTCCAACAAACAAGTAGATCGATAGCCTCCTATCTACAATTACATCTGGAAGATGAGGAGAAGTTCAATAAAGCAGCCTCAAATATTGTCGATCTACTTGCAGATATAGGAAAAAATATTTTCACGGAACTTGAAAATCATTTTACTCTAAACAATTCTCTGTTTTATTTAAATAACTTAGAAAAGCAGAAATTGATTGCTGAGCTAATTAACCAGAACCCTCTAAAAAATAAACTTGTTCCTCTTTTCAGGATTAGTCTACCTTGTATGCTCATCCAACCCGATATCGAATCTAAAGAAGTCACAAAAGGAAAAAGGATTGTAGGTGGATGCGGAATGAAACTGGCAACGCAACAGGTGCAGCCTTCCCCAACAGCCGAAGTTATTTTGCAAAACAATTGGTCTAAAATGATGGCTTTAGAGCCCGAAAAGTGGAAAAAAGTGAAAATGAGCTCGGGTGTCGTAAAATATGTGTTCCGCCTTTTTTATGAAGATGTCCCTGCGTGGCAAGAAGACCGTTACGAAGGAATGGATGCTTTGTTAATGGCTTCGGGGGAAGATAGAGCAGGGTATCTCTCAGCGTGGTTTGTTGCTTTAGAAGCCATGCAATCCGGTAGAAAAGGCGATTTTAAAAATCTACTGGAAAGTGAAAGTGGTCTCAGAGAGATCAAAGATAAATCAGGAAGAACTCTCTTAAATCATGCCGCTTTATTGGAAGATCCGGACTACGTGGAATTATTATTGGCGAAAAAATTTTCCCTAAGAGAAAAAGATGGCTATGGATATGTTCCTCTCCACTATGCTGCCATGGGCCATTCTAGAATACTCCAATTGCTGATAAAAAAACATACATCGCAAGTTCATGCCACAAGTAAAAATGGAGCTACACCTCTCATTATAGCTATTCAACATCGACGTGGAGAAAACGTAAGCCTTTTGCTAGCTGCGGGAGCAAAAAATGCCACTCTGGCGGGAGGATATAATACTCTTCATTGCGCCTTACATCATGAGGATGAGCAGATTGCCCGCTTACTAATAGAGGGAAATATTCTCGATAATAAAGCGATAAATTTGTGTGCCGAAGAGGGTGGGACTCCTTTGATGTTAGCCTGTGAGCTAGATTCACTCGAGATGGTGAAATATTTAATAGAAAAAGGTGCAGATCCTTCTCTCATGCGAAAAGACGGGATGAGTGCTCTCGAAATTGCTCTGAGAAGAAATTGTGCACCTATTGTCAGATATCTAATCACTCGGGTAAAACCTTCTGATTCTGCAATTTCCACAGCAGCCAAGGAATGTTCTTTAGAAATAGTAGAAATTCTTTCCCAACATCGTAAATTCTATTCCTTCAGAAATGGTTATAATGATCATGTGCTTCATATAGCAATTCGCTATGGCAATATCCCTGTTGCTTTGTACCTCGTCAATCAGGTGAAACTACTTTACGTACAAGAAAAAAACAAAGGAGAAGAAACTGCTTTAGATTTAGCGATCTCAGCAGGCTGCTGGGACTTGATAGAGGCTTTGGAAAAAAAAGGAGCCAAAGTTCACATGGGAATCTTAAAACGTCTAGTGCGTTTAAATTATTATCCCTATATGAAAAAAATCTTTAACCGATTTGAGTTTCTTCCTGAGCAACTTCAATCCCTTCTACAAGTAGCCGCTGAATCAGGTAATCATGAAGTTATTACAATGGTATTAATCCCCCTAGGAGCCAATTTAATAGATCTCCAGGGATCTAATGGCTGGAAAATGGTTCATTACCTCGCTAAATCTGACGGAATTTATTTGTTTAAGCAAGAAATTGCTAAAGTGCAGGATCTTTATTGCCGAGACGAAACAGGAAAAACTCTTGCCTACATTGCTGCTGAAAATGGAAGTTTACGCGTGTTAAGCTTCCTGTTAAATGAGATGAAGAATCGCTCTTTGTCTCTAGATAAGCACTTTAACGACCGACACCTTCTTTATGCTGCGATTGCTTCCAGAAAAGTAACCGGTGTAAAGTTAATCTTTGATCTCTTTAAAGATCCCAGTTTGCCAAATACTTCGATCGATGGTGGAGAAATGCGGCCCGCTCATCTGGCGGCTCAAATCGGCTCTAAAGAAATCTTGAAGTTGCTCTTAAAGAAAGGAGCCAATTTTCAGATTGAAGATCACTATTATTGTTCCCCCTTGTATTATGGGTTGAGGATGGAAGATATAAAGACCGTTAAATTTATTTTAAAAGAATACGGGATTTCAATCAGAGCGCATGATCTCTACATGGCGGCAGCGCAAGAACAGGAGAAAATATGGATGTTTGTCGCCCAACAAATTTCCCATCAAGGCCTCCCTAATGAAGAGTACGAAGCTTTAAAGATAGCAGTGAGAGAGCGCAATTCAAAAGCGGTTATTCGCTTACTCTCGTTAGGCATCCCTGTAATGGATGTTAATCAGGAAGACGGAAATTGGACACCCATTCTATGGGCTGCTGCAAATGGTCAAATAGGAATTTTAGAGCTTTTGTTACAAGGGGGATCTTTAGATCAAACTTTTGTCAAGAATAGAAATGCCCTTCATTGGGCTTGTGCAAACGGACATGCCGGTTGCGTGAATCTTCTTCTCAAGGCAGGGTATTCTACAAATACAAAAGACAGAAGAGGAGCATCTCCTGCTGAGCTATCCAAAGGCAAGGAAGGAGTTATAGCTCTATTAAATGGCGATATAAAATATTTTCAGAATATAGAAGCTTTTCAAAAGGCTTTGGAAGAAAAAAATCTTAAAAGTCTACTCTTTTTTCTCCGATACCTTCCTCCAAATGAAACAGTGGGAATCACCTTAAATGGAAAAAAAAGAGCAGCTACTCCTTTTCAGCATTTCCTTTACGCTATTCAACAGGTCGATTCCTCTTTAGTCGATGAAATGCTAAAAAAGGGAGCAAACCCTAATCAACCGGATAGTAAGGGAAATACATGGGCTCATTTGCTAATTATGGCCCAATTCTCCCCCCTGGAAATTCAGGAAATTGATCTGAATAAGAAAAACCATGCGGGACAAACGGCGCTTCATCTTGCAGCTGAAAAGGTAGAAACCGATTCCTCAGCCTTAGGCTTCTTTAAAAACAGCCTGTTTTTCTCCTTGCTGGAAGCCTTAACTCCCGATCAATTGAATGCAAAAGACCACAAAGGAAGAACGCCAATTTTTTATGCTATTCAAGGACGAAATGAAGAAAATGTTAAGCTTCTCCTCAAGAAAAGAGTTGATCTGAATCTTCAAGATTTTCATTTATTATCGCCTCTTTTTTTAGCCTCTGCTAGAGGAAATTTTTCGATTGTGAAGCTCCTTGTTGAAAACGGAGCCGATCTCAACCAACCAAATACATCTGAAAGCTTTACCGCGCTATATTATGCTTTAGCGGATGGAAAAGATGAAATGGCTCGTTATTTTTTATTGCACGGAGCTGATTGCTCAATTGCATCTCGTGACGGGACTTTTCCGATTCATCTTGCTTCTGCGCAAGGTAAATTAAATCTCATGCAATTATTTGCAGCTAAAGGGCAATCTCTAGAAACACGTGATCGAACCGGCAAACAGCCTATCCATTATGCAGCGATTCAGGGCAAAAACAAAGTTCTAGAAGCGTTAACAGCGTTAGATGTGTTAATCGATACACCTTTAAAGTTTGAACCGATTGACGATCAAAATAGTGATCAAAAGAAAAACAAGCAAAAAAAGAATTTCAATGGAGCAACTCCTCTGCTATTAGCTGCTCATACTGGGCAAGCTTCCACAGTAGATTGGCTGTTAAATCATCATGCCAACCCTGAATTAACAACAGAAAACAATATGACTATCTTATCTGCTGCTTCTAATTCAACATTAGTATTAGAAAGGCTTAGAGAGTATAAATTCACAGAAGATCCCTCTCAAATTTCTCCTGCTATTATTAGAGCGGTTCAAAGAGATAATGTGGAAGCTTTAAAGACTTTACTTAGCTGGGGAATATCGATCGATACCCCTCTTGAATATGGATTTTCTGCTTTGCATTATGCCAGCTTATATGGATCGTTACAATGTACGCAGTTTTTGTTGCAACAGGGGGCTGATCCCTGCAACCCCTCTCATTCAGGGGAAACAGCCTTAGAGTTATCTGCAACTAGGAAATCAGTAGAACAATTTCAGATGCTCCTTATGGATTGTTCTTTTGACTTCGATTTTGAATTAGATAGGATGAACAGTCGAGGAGAAACCTTAATGCATTTGGCTGCTAAAGCAGGGAATCTCTCCCATTTGCTCTATTTAATTGCTGCAGGAGCCTCTACCAAGTTAACAGATGTGGATGGATGCACGCCTCTTCACTTAGCAGCAAGAGAAGGCAAGCACAATGTGCTCACTCTTTTAGTCGCTTTTGGATCAGATATTGCTGCTCTATCAGTTAATGGAATGACTCCTGAACAAATGATACAAAAAAATGATACAAGGACAAAGCAGAAGTTCCAGCAGATTACACGCTGTCTAAAAGAACTGAACAAAGATGCATCTTTCCTGCATTTTGCCATAAAAATGGGAGATTTTCCCTCTATCCTGTTGCTCACTCAGTTTGAGGAGGTCAATCAACCAGATGAGGAAGGAACAGCTCCTCTCCATTTAGCTGTCGCCCTGAATCAAACTAAAACTATTAGAAGGCTCTTAAGCCAGGGAGCTATTCCCGATATTAGAAATAAGAAAGAGGAAACCCCTTTATCGATTGCATGCTTTAGTCGAAAAGATCCTCAAATGGTTCGTTTTTTAGTTAAAGCAGGAGCAGATCCAGAGCCTATTCTGAAACAACTTAAAACAGTAGTATTCCCTGAAAAACCTATCCTTCTTCTCGCATTAAAGAGAAAAACAAAGAGCGGAAAGAAGGGAAAAGAAAAAGAAGCAAATTGAACAAAAATATATCCAGCAGGCACAAAGTTTAGAAGGTGGTTTAAAATTTCGACTGTAATCATTCGGAATTTTAAACCACCTCTAGAGAAGGAAAATCTATTTATGTCATCCTCCATCAATTCGTTTGCAGTCAATAATTATTTAACTAAAAGCCAGAAAAATCAGTTTTTCTCTTTAGAAGAAGAATTACAAACAGCCCTAGAAAATCTGTTAAATTCAAACAAAGAGACCTTAATTACAAAGGCTCAGACGGTCCTTAGTATTATGAAACGCTGCGTCAAACAAGAAGTGCAAAATTTTGAATTTTTTTTCCACACACTTCTAAATGCCGATGAGGCAATCTCTGTCAATAAAACATTGGAAAGAGTATTCGATTTCTCTAAACAAGGCCATGCAGCAGCATTTTTTCTTTTTGCTACTCCTAAAAAACGACAAGGGCATTCAGCAAAAGTATTATGTGAAATTGTGGAGTTGTTTAGCGAAATGCTTAATGTAGTTTCTCCTACATTTTCGCTTTCTTCTCTTCCTCCCTATGATTATGGGGGGGAAAGCTATGTCAAAGGTCTTCTTAACCATTCAAAAGAAGGAAAAAAAGGAAATATTTTTCAATATGCTCCTACACTTCCTGAGCTTTTGCATCATGACTACGCCAGTTTCTCCAAGATGCGTTCTCAAGCGATCCAATACTTAACTTCTCTTGGGGAAGATCATCGTTTGTCGATGAAGATCTATCTACATATTTTTAATAAAATTCAAAATGATTTTTTATTTCTTCTTAAGGACTATGAAAAGATAGCTCTTCTTAAGCTCATTTTGATGACAACAACAAGCCCCAATGATCCCCTTGCTCAGCAATACTCCGAAGAAGATTTAGAAGAGATAGTAGATGCAGCCAAAGCGATTCACCAAACAGGAGGAGAGGAAATACTCCTCTTGTTTATTGCTGCACCTAGCTTGAGAGAATCCCCTCCTTCTTTAGAAGATATCTTCCAAATTTTTTATTGGATACAATTACTCCCGAATGATCTCGCCATACAGACTCTCTTAGAAGAATTCTCTAACAATACAATCAATTTGCCTCAGCTTTTAGAAGCTTTTGAAAAACTTGCAGTAGAAACCCCGCTCGATCCGATGAGAGCGGAAAGGCCCCCTCAGGAATTACGCAGGCGATTTTTAGAAAAAAATCGCATTGTGGCGTTTCCTTTAGACTCCGATATTCTCGAAAAAATACTTACGCAATACCAACATATTCAAAAATATTGCTTTGCTTGGCATCAGTTAAAGCTTTCGCAACTGATTGCAAAAGCAATCCAAATACGTGAAATGGCAAAAAAAGCCCCTTTAGAAGAAGATAAAATTCTTGAATTAGTAGCGATCGGACGTTTAGCTATACGTATTAAATTTGGAATTTATCCCTATAATACACAAATCTTAGCTTTGTTAGGGATGATGACAGACCAGAAAGGAAGAATCGCCCAAATCAAAACAGGTGAGGGTAAATCCACCATCATCGCTTTACTCGCTTTTGTCTGTGTTATGCAGGCAAAGCCGGTGGACATTATCTCTTCTTCCCAGTATTTGGCGAAGAGAGATTGCAGAAAATACACAAAATTTTTTAAAGCGTTTGGGATCAAAAGCTCTCATCTTTGCACAAAAAATCCAGAACCTGAACGATTTCGTGCTCATATTTACTATGCCACAGCCACAGATTTAGAGTTCTCCGTTATGCGAGAAAAGCTCTACTTTGCAAATTTATTTGAAGAAAGAATGAAAGCTACAGATCTTGAAGCTATCTCAGGGTGTGTCATCGTGGATGAACTAGATAATTTGACTATCGATACCTTAATGAATGGTGCGAGACTAGCTGAAGAGGCGGAAATCTCCTATGATTGGATATACGGTCCTATTTTGAGCTTTGTAGAACAAAAAGAGCAGCGTGCTCTCATGCAAATTCTAGCAGTGGTTTTATCCTCTAATCCTTCGGAGGATCTAGACATTAATCAATTTATTGCTTTTATAAATAGAGAGATCAAGAAAAGCCATAGTGTAGACAATTTAAGAAAGTTTTTAGAAGAACAGATGAATGGACGATTTAAAGATGCTGTAGCTTTATTGTCGGATGAGCAACTTGAAAGATGGCTGAAATATGCTTTTAAAGCGCTATATTATCTAAAAGAGAATAAACAATATGTAGTAGAGGAGAAAAAATTAGAGAGTAATAGGACGCGTAGAGAGGTGAAAATCATCGATGCGGACAATACAGGCCGTAAAATGGAAGGCTCACGCTGGAGTAATGGTCTCCATGAATTTGTTGAGGCGATACATCATATTCCTATTCAAAGAGAAAGTTTAAATCCGATTTCGATGTCTCATGCTGTCTTATATCAACGGTACCCTACTATGTATGGTCTTACAGGCACATTAGGGTCACTTATAGAAAGAGAGGAAATTAAAGAAATTTACGGAGTCGATTCCTTCGATGTACCCCCTCATCTTCCTTCAAAAAGAAAAGACGAGGAACCTCGCATCCTTCTAAATGATGATGCTTATTTAAAAGCTATTCTACAATCCATTAAGGCAAAAATAGCCAGCCATCAGCCTGTACTAGTTCTCTGCGAAACGATCGCGGATTCACAGATAATTGCTGACTATCTCACGCAACATCAATTGCATTTTCAACTTCTCAATGAAGTTCAAGAAGAACTTGAAGATGACATTATTGCAAGAGCAGGTCATGCAGGAACTATTACAATCGCGACAAATACAGCGGGAAGAGGGACCGATATTAAACTCGACGATATTAGCCTCATTAATGGAGGCTTGCATGTTTTGCTCACTTTTTTCCCTGAATCTCAACGAGTCGAAGATCAAGCTATAGGCCGCGCGGGCCGGCAGGGAGAACCAGGCTCCTCGGAAATTATTCTTTCTGCTAAACAAATTTATCCATGTAAAGAGATATCTGAGCTGCGGGAAAAGCGCAAAATCAACGAAGTGGAGATGAAAGAGATTCATACCAAGCGAGCAGAGATCGAGCGCTATTGTGCCCAACAATTTATAAATCCCTTTTTTAGAAATCTAAACACTTTCCATCACCTAATCAACAACACCTCGTTTTTAAGAGTCCTTGCTTCTCGTATTAAAGATGTGAGATTGATTAGAAAAGTTGAAATTGATTTTCTAGCTTTGCATAAAAAAGATCGTGAAATTGCCATAGAGGCCTTTAGATTATTCAATATGAAAGAAACTCAAGATGCAGAAAATGAGACTCCTTTTGTCAATTTATTAAAACAACTAGCCACACGGATCGAAAATAAAGCTATTGTCGAATGGTCGATTAAATTTTACCAACCCTTAGAGGGAATCCTTTGTTCAGATGAAAATCTTTCTATCGAAAAATTAAAGGAAACCATTTTGCGATTATTCGAGGATAGCAAAGTTGAATGGGAAAAATATCTTGAGCCCTCTGGAAAGGGATTACCTATTCTTTTAAAAGACATCTCTCAGATTGATCTTACTTATTATTTTAAGAATCCTGCAGAGGAATATAAAAAGAAGAAGAAAAAGCGAAATAGAGATAAGAAAAAAGCAACTATTCAGGCCATCATTTGATAGGGAAGCGAAGCTTTAAAAATAATAGATGCGCTAAAAGTGGTTTATAGAGCGGGAAGAGGCAACAAACAGGATGATCCTCAAATTGCATGGACTAATGCTTCTAAAATGCTCCAGCTTTGTTTTCTTGCCGTTGAGATATAGCAGCGTATGTGACAAAAAATGGCCCCTCCTTCAAATGAGCGAAAGCATCCTGAGATTTTCTGTTTAACTTCTAGCATTCTTAAATCTTGTTCTGCCTGGTTATTAGTAAAAGACACTTGCACATCGTATACAAAAGCTAAGACGTTACCCATCTTATGTAATAATCTTCTCAAAAGATTGCAACCTTTTTGGCTGGCTTTTTCTTTAGAGGACTGTAGCTTGGTTAAAGCTATTCAAATAATAACCCAAGGCTGTAGAGGAGTAGAAAAATTAAAATTGAAGGATTGTAAAAAAATTAGTGATTCTATTTTAGTGAGTATAAGCCAAAATACGCATCAGCTAATGAAGTTAAATTTGAGTGACTGCTCTCATATAACAGGGGGAAGAGCTAGGGTCTAGCGACCATTGTTTTTTCCTTATTTGGCAAAAATAGATCTTTCTTATTGCTCCTCACTTACTAATTTAGGCTTTCAGGCTATTATGAGCCAAGCTCCTCAGCTTCAAAGCTTGAAGCTTGATTTGGGCCAACAATTAGCGCCCACTATAAATAAAAATTGCTTAAAAAAGAGAGAAGGATTAAATCTTATACACATACAAGCTAGGGCAAGCTCTTAAAAAAGCATATTAAACATGAGCCTAATAAACTAACTGACCCTATTATAAAGGAGCTTATATGATACCCTCTACCCCTATTTCAAGCGCGCAAACAGACTTTAGAACCATAGTCTCAGAGAATATAGAAGATGCTGTATCAGGAGAGCTGATGACTAAAGCTGTTACTTTGATCCCTTGTGGCCATATTTTTAATGAAGATACGGCTATCCAATGTTTAGCGCGTAATAAACTCTGCCCTTTGGATAGGCAGCTTATTGAAAGATATATACCCAACTACACGATCAGACACCTAGCCGATACTGCCGAGTCGCATCCTTTAGAAGAACATAAAAACGAACTTAGTCCAGAAGCTGTAGAACATTTTCTAAGGGGCAAAGAAAGTGCTGAAAAAGGAGATCATACATTAGCTGTAGAAGCTTTATTGCAAGCTTTACAACTAAGCCCTACTTATGAAAAAGCTCAGGCTTACCTAGAGTTTTGCCTTAAACGTTCCTCAAGTTCTCCTTCTTCAATTTTATCCCCCTCCTCTTCAAAGCCCTTGTCACTTCCCAACGAAAAAGATAAAGAAAAATTATCTTTTTCTCCGGAATCTTCTAAAGAACGCTATAATGAGCTTTTATTTAACCTTCTAGAAGAACCGCAAATTCAAGCCAATGCAGCTTTAAAGAAAATGCTTGAAAACCAATTAGAAGAGCTGATCAGCCAGGAGGGTGAAGAGCTGACTGAGAAAGAAAAGGTAAGCTATCGATGGACGAAAAATTTATTAGGTGAAAATAAAAAGGTGAGGCAATTTGCCCTAGAAAAGTTACAGCAAATTTACCAGCAGCCTTCTCCTATTTCTTTAATCCCTCCTCAGCTTTCCACTATTAGCATTCAAGCTCTTTCTTCAGAACCTATGGTCTCTCTTTATAACGAGATAATCAATTTTCACTTTCCTTATGAAAGTGGAAATCTTATCGAGCATGCTCGTATTGTGGATCAAATTTATAAAATTGAATCTAGCCTTTCTGCGGAAGCAAAAGTGAAGCATATTTTTAAGCACCTCTTGACCTTGGCTAAATCTCTTTCTCCTCTAGAGTTCGAAGAAGAAAATAAGGAACAAAAGGCTTTCACTTTTGCAAATTATACCTCCTATCTTATAAATACTAACCGTCTCTTACTTTGGCAGAAGCTGGAGGGAGGAAAAAATTATTTAAACCAAGAAGAAATTAAACTTTTGCCCTTAAAAGAAAAAGGAGAGCTTTTAAAAGATTGGATAAAGACGCATAAGTTATCTTTTGGTTTTAATTTAAATTTAACGGCTTTAGGTCTAACCTTTTTACCTCCTGAGATTGGAAAAATGTCTAGGCTAACATACCTTAACTTAAGCCAAAATCAGCTAACCTTTGTACCTGCCGAAATTGGGCAGCTTTCTCAGCTACGCGGTCTTAATATAAGCAATAATTATCTAACGGCTCTTCCTGCAGAAATCGGGCAGCTTTCTCTGCTGACTGGCATTGAATTACAACAGAACCAGCTAACAGCTTTTCCTGCTGGAATGGCACAACTTTCTCAACTAAGGCTGCTTTACTTGCAACAAAACCAGCTAACCGCTCTTCCTGCTGAGATTGGGCAGCTATCCCAGCTAAGAACGCTTAGCTTGAAGCAAAACCGGCTCACTGCTCTTCCCTCCGAAATAGGCAATCTTTTTAGGTTAGAAACGCTCGACTTACAGCAAAACCACCTTACGGCTCTTCCTGCTAAAATGCGACAACTTCGTGGGCTGTATGTCCTTGATTTAAGTCAAAACCAGCTCACCACCATTCCTACAGAGATACGTCAGCTTCCTCAGTTAGAAAAACTTGAAATCAGTGGAAATCCGCTTTAACATGCGTTTAAAAAAGTAAGAAGTGTTTTTTAGCTAATTCCTTATAAAAAATGTGATGGATTGAAAAGAAAGGGGAAGAAAAAGCTTAAAAGATGAGCGAGGCCTTTGCCACGCCTCAAAGTTAGCAGAAAGGAAAGCTAAATTGCAACTGTGATGCCTCGCCTGCTTTTTCGTCTGGTTTGCCAGTCTACTTTAAAGGAGATGAATCTTTGGCCTGTATTAAATAATTCATTCTTATTGCTTTAATAATAAACAATAAGTGCCTTAGATAACATATCTAGCAAGCAGGGCGTTTTGATGAGAAAGATTTGACAAATGCTATATAAATCTAGAATCATCTTCTTTTTAAAAGAAGGAAGTAACAATGGCCAGAAGAAAAACCACTGATAAAAATTTTGCTGATTTGCAAGAAGAGATTGATTTAGAGAGATTTAGAGAAAGCGTAAGATCTAACTTT
>NZ_JAEMUE010000059.1:0-10064 GCF_018342435.1 Neochlamydia sp. AcF65 | reverse complement strand
GATTCTCTATCTTATCGAATTTCATGGTGCCTCCTTTAAATGTTGAGTCACCATTTTACTAAAATTTACATTTAATTCCAGTTTCGAAAGAGGTCTAATGTTAAACGGTGCAAGATGCCCCCTATTTTAACTCTGTTTTCTGTAGAAGGGTTGGATAAATAGTTCATAAAGGCTTGGCAAACCTTTACATGAAAACGACTAATAACCTGATTGAAGAAAGAGTTTAGTACTTCTTTGGATAGATCTGTATCCCATGATGAAATTTGGATGTGGTCTCGATAGGCACGAGGTAATGAGGCAAAATATTCTGCTCTTTTTTCTGCATCACCTTCCACTAAAAGCTTAATTTTCCCCTCTTTTTCACTCAAGTATTGAGAAGCTAAAGCATTTACGAGTTTACCAATCTCTTCCGCTGCTTCTCCATGAGTTTCGCCAATCATGATAACTTTAGCTTTTATTACTTGCTCGGGTAGAGAAGTAGAAGGCAAGCTTTCTCCTGCAACATCATTCATCACAGGAGTGAAAGCCCTCAATTGGCTCGTTAAATCTTGCTTAGCTTTTGAAGCATAATCTGGTTGCATAATCTTACTCTCCCTAAATTATTAGCTGTTCTTAAACTCATTGTTTCCTTGCAATTCCTATGCCAATATGGAAAAAAGCGTGTTATTGGTTACTGACAACAGAAAGATAAAAGCAATGGTGTTAGGGTGATTAGAGAGGAAGAGTAGCCTCACTCTCGTTAGCTAATATTTTCGTTTTAATTTAGGAGGCTTGCATTTTCTAGAAAGCTATAAGATTTACGTATCGCTCTTTCCTAGACTGATCTTAGGCCTTCGTGGACACAGGCAGTCAATAAAATAGGAAAGACAAGATCAAATCTTGCAAATATTAAAAAAAGCAACCCTACCACTATCGACGAAAAGGAGAGTAAAAGTTCGTATCATTAGAGAGTAAACTTGGCCTATTACTTAGCGTCTAACCCTCAATAGGTTAAAAAAAATTGAAGGTTTAACACAAATTTTAGCAGAAGAGCTAGACATTAAATTGCAGGGCAATCGATGAGATAAGCTTGCTTTCTGAATATCCCTAACATTTATCTAAGTGTTTAGTATAGAGCATATTGCGTTAAGTGATTTTAAGAAGGAAGGGATGAAGATATATAGAGAGAGCTAACTTATTAATCTATCCGAGCTTGAAGGGGAAGATGTTAAGATTCACTTTAGAGCAAAACGAGAAGGTTAAGATAGTTTCTTATCGGACGATTTAAACCCTTTAGGAAAAGCCTGTTAATGCCATTATCAAAGGCTAAGACAAAGAAGGATAGATGAGCAATTACCAAGGCAGCATGTAGGTAGGCTAATGTTTAAAGTTGCTCATTGGATTAATCGCAACCTTCTTTGAATAAATAATAAATTTGCTTGAAAAAAAAGCCTTCTTAAAAAATTTTTTGGCTTAAAAATTGATTTTGAAAAAATCTTTTGAAGATGAACGGGCAGGCTACTTATGATCCTGCAAAGGAATAAAGAGAAAGAAATGAAAGGGTAATGCAAATGGCAGCATAAAAAGCTTAAGTAGGAAATTTATTCTGTTTTCTCGTTTGCAAACGAAATAAGAAATTTATATGATGCAATTTTTTATTTGAACATTTCTTATGACAGTAGCAGCACATAAACAGATCTATTTTTTAAAGGCTTTTATGCATTTTGATGAATACAATCCCCACCATTTTTTAGGCTTGCATAAAAATAAGCGAGGACAAAAAGTGGTGCGTCTATGGCGGCCGGGCGCCAGCGAAGCTTACTTACAACTATTTAATAAAATTGTTAAAGCTAAATGTATCCATCTAGCCGGGCTCTTTGAATATCGAGTTCCTGCGCATACTTCTTTTAAAGATTACAAGGTTTACCATCATAATGGACTATTAGACCATGACCCTTATTCCTTTTTTCCCTCGCTTGGCGACTTAGATCTCTATCTTTTTAGCAGGGGAGTGCATTATCAGCTTTACAATGTGATGGGAGGTAGGCTTGTTAACCATCAGGGAATAGAAGGCGTTCGTTTTTGCGTGTGGGCTCCCAATGCCAAAAGTGTAGCGGTGGTAGGTGATTTTAACCATTGGGATGGCCGCTGCAACCTTATGCGTTCTTTAGGTAGCTCAGGTATATGGGAATTGTTTGTGCCCGGATTAAAAGAGGGTTTAAAATACAAGTTTGAAATCCGATCTCAAGGAGAGGATTTACATCTCAAAGCTGATCCTATGGCTTTATGCGGCGAAATGCGGCCCGCTAATGCTTCTATTATAGCCCATGTGGATAAATTTATATGGGAAGATGCTAAATGGATGGAAAAACGTCAGGCAGAGGCCGCTCAGCCTAAACCTATTCATATCTACGAAGTCCATCTTGGTTCTTGGAAGAAAAAAGAGGGCTGGCATTTTATGAATTATCGAGAGATAGCCCAAGAACTTGCACCCTATTGCCTAGATATGGGCTATACGCATGTAGAGCTTCTTCCTATCCAAGAGCATCCCTTAGATGAATCGTGGGGATACCAAGTGTCAGGATACTATGCAGTCACCAGTCGTTTTGGAGCCCCTGAGGATTTCCAATGGTTTGTCAACTATATGCATGAAAATAATATTGGCGTTATCTTAGATTGGGTGCCAGGGCATTTTCCCACAGATAATTTTTCTTTAGGACGGTTCGATGGTACAGCTCTTTACGAGCATGAAGATTACAAACAAGGCTATCATCCCCATTGGAATACTTACATCTTTAACTTTGGACGCAAAGAAGTTGTGAATTTTCTGATTGCTAACGCTCTTTTCTGGTTTGATAAGATGCATGTCGATGGCTTAAGAGTAGACGCCGTAGCTTCTATGCTCTACCTTGACTATGGTCGTGAAGAGGGGCAGTGGATTGCCAATCAGTTTGGCGGAAATGAAAATTTAGAAGCTATTGAATTTATGAAACATCTTAATTCCATTGTGCATAAGAACCATCCGGGTGTGCTAATGATTGCTGAGGAGTCCACCTCGTTTCCAAAAGTTACTCATCCTGTAGAATATGGAGGTTTAGGATTCGATATAAAATGGAATATGGGGTGGATGAATGATACCTTAGATTATATAGCTAAAGATTCTATTTATCGTCGGCATCATCATCATAATCTGACTTTTGGATTGCTTTATGCTTTCAGCGAAAATTTTATTTTAGTTTTATCGCATGATGAGGTGGTCCATGGAAAGAGAAGCCTGCTAAGTAAAATGCCAGGGGACATGTGGCAACAGTTTGCTAATTTGCGCTTATTACTGAGTTACATGATGTGCCAGCCAGGCAAAAAATTGCTTTTCATGGGAGGTGAGATTGGCCAGTGGAATGAATGGTCTAGTACAGGGCAAATTGAATGGCCCTTGCTGCAATTTCCTCTTCATCAAGGTTTAAAAGAGATGAACAGAGATCTCAATCACTTCTACTTGCAAAATCGCAGTCTATGGGAAAAAGATAATGATCCGGCAGGATTTGAATGGGTAGATTTTGAAGATCGCCACAATAGTGTGATTTGCTATCTTCGTAAAAGCTTGCATGATATTCTGCTTTGCGTACATAATTTCACACCTAATTATTATTCTGACTACCGAGTAAATTTAAAAAATTTAGCTGCAGTGGAAGAAGTTTTTAATACGGATGATGTAAAGTATGGCGGCTCTGGAAAGCTTAATATTAATCCAGAAATCTTGATTGATTCTCATGGAAAGGCTGCCGCCTTAAAAATCCATCTTGCTCCTTTATCTACGATGATCTTAAGAGTTAATTTTTGGTAGTTTTTACATGAATAAGCACGAATACGAAGAGCTGTGCAAAGAGATTTGGCAGCACAATAGACATTACTACATTGAGCATAATCCTGTCATTTCCGATCAAGAATTTGATTTATTGTTAAAAGAATTGGAAGAAGCTGAGCGTCTTCATCCTGAATGGGTGACCTCTAGCTCTCCTACACAGCGTGTGGGAGAAATGCTTAGCGGAGGATTTGAGACGGCTACCCATGAAATTCCTATGCTTTCTTTAGCTAATACCTATAGCATAGATGAGATTGTGGATTTTATTAAACGCATTCAAAAGCTGCTAGGCGAGCAGGAACCCGCTTTTTGCACCGAGCTAAAAATGGATGGCATTGCTGTATCGGTGCGCTATGAAAAAGGTATTTTTGTGCGTGGTTTGACGCGGGGGGATGGACGTAAAGGAGAGGTGATTACTAACAATATTAGAACGATTGCCCGTTTGCCTTTGCGTTTGTATGGGAAAAACATCCCCGAGGTGTTGGAAGTGCGAGGTGAAGTATTTATGCCGCATGAAGCTTTTAGGCGTTTAAATGAAGAACGTGTAAAAGCGGGGGAGCCTATATGGGCTAATCCCCGTAATGCAGCTGCCGGTTCCTTAAAATTGTTGGATCCACGTGAGTCTTCTAGAAGAAAACTAGATATTGTATTTTATGGCATTGCTAACGCGCATCTCCATGGCTTAACCAGCCAATATGAGCTTCATCATTATATAAAAGAATTGGGCCTGCCTGCCTTATACACCTATGCTAAATGCCATAATATTGAGGAAATCTGGGATTATACAGAAAAAGTCCAGGTTTTGCGTAAACAGCTTCCCTTTGATATTGATGGGGTAGTCATTAAATTAGATGCTCTTCGCGAATGGGAGTTTTTAGGAAGTACTGACAAAAATCCACGATGGGCCATTGCCTATAAATTTGCAGCCGAACAAGTAGCCACGCGTATCCATGCTATTACTGTGCAAGTCGGCCGCACAGGAGTCTTAACGCCTGTAGCAGAATTAGAGCCTGTTTTTCTAGCTGGAAGCACGATTGCTCGCGCTACGTTGCATAACCAAGAAGAAGTCAAACGTAAAGACATCCGTGTTGGAGATCTTGCTATTATTGAAAAGGGAGGCGATGTTATCCCTAAGGTAGTAAAGATCGATTTATCCAAGCGTGTAGAAGGAACCCTCCCCTGGTCAATGCCTTCTTCTTGTCCTAGTTGTGGAAGTAAAGTTATTTATGTAGATGGAGAGGTAGCTATACGCTGTCCTAACGCCTCTCAATGTTCGGAACAACAATTAAAAAAGCTCATTTACTTTGCTGGCAAAGAGGCTTTAGATATTGAAAATCTGGGAGAAAAGGTAGTTGAGCAGTTGTTTAATAAAGGATTTGTCCGCAATCCTTCCGATATTTTTTGTTTAACCGCCGAGCAGCTTGCCCAGCTGGATAATTTTAAAGCCAAATCTATCCACAATCTTTTAACAAGTATTGATAAAGCCCGCAAGGTAAGCTTGGCGCGCTTTATTATGTCTTTAGGCATCAAGTATGTGGGGAGCGGTACTGCTGAAGCTTTAGCTATTAAAGCAGGGGACATCTACCATCTTATGCATATGTCTTTTGAGGATCTATTAAAAATAGAAGGGGTGGGAGATAAAGTGGCTTCTGCTGTGGTGGATTATTTCAATGATCCTAAAAATCGCTTAGAGATAGAGAAGCTTCTAGCCAATGGCCTAGAGCTGCAACCGATGCAAGCTGCTGCTTTCAAGGGGCATGCGTTTAATGGTAAAACATTTGTCTTAACAGGTACATTAAAAAAATATTCACGCCATGAAGCTGCCTACATCATTAAAGAAAGAGGGGGAAAAGTGACAGATAGCGTCAGCAAAAAAACTAATTATGTTTTAGCCGGAGAGAGTGCTGGCTCTAAGTTAGAAAAGGCTCAAAAGCTTAACATCACTATCCTTAATGAAGATCAATTTGAGAGCCTTTTATGACAGGACGTTTGGCCTTTAGAATTTAGGATAAGGAATAAATTCTTGATCAGCTGCCTCCTTAAGCTTAAGGGGTAACCCTATTAAGTACTTGGCTATAGCAAAAGCAGTTTAAAAACTAGGCTAAAGAAATCGCTTCTAAATTTTATAAGGCTTACTAGATAAACCTTTTAAATTCAGGTGAAAAGGAAAAGGGTTAAAATTAGACTATTTGCAACTTATTACGCTCCGTCGCTTTAGAAAAAATTGGAGAATTTTCTTCTGGGCTAGCAATTAATGTACCCATTAGAGTCTGGTGATTAAATCCATGAACGCGTACTTTTTGTAGGCTGCCAATTAGAGCTTCGCTACCAGCAAAAACTACGTTTTTCCAACAACGTGTACGCCCTTTCAGCAAGGCCTTATCTTTAGAACTATGCTTTTCCACCAATACTTCGACCTCTGTATTAAGTAACAGTTGTCTTTGTTTAGTTGCTATCTCATCATGCAAGCTGAGAAGTTGTTGCAAGCGTTCTTGCTTGACTTCTTCGCTAATATCATCTTTCCATCGCATCGCGGGGGTTCCTTTTCGTGGGCTATAGGAAAAAAGAAAAGCCACCGAAAACTCAATTTGCTTCATTAAATCATAAGTTTGCTGAAAATCTTCTGCTGTTTCTGTAGGAAAGCCTACAATAATATCTGTGCCTAAAGTGACATTAGGCACAATTTCTCGCAGCATGTGGACTTTCTCAAGATATTGCTCAATCGTATAAATACGATGCATTTTTTTTAGGATGCGGTTAGAACCTGCTTGCATAGGGAAATGTACAAACTCGCAAAGTGTTTTCAGATCCCGAATAGCTTCCATCAACTCTTTAGTGATATCCACAGGATGGCTTGTCATGAAACGTACACGTTGCAGACCTGGGATTTTATCTATTTGATAAAGTAAATCATGAAAGCGACACTGCCATTCTGGCTGGTCTTTTCCATAGCTATTAACATTTTGGCCTAAAAGGATGAGTTCTTTATATCCTTTACTCACTAATTGGCGGCATTCCTCTAAAATGTTTTCCGGTGAGCGTGAAACTTCAGGGCCGCGTGTATAAGGGACCACACAATAGGTGCAAAATTTATCACAACCGCGGATAATGGAAATATAAGCTTTAACTTTATCGTCCCGTTTGGCGCTTAGATAATCTAGCTCAAATTGAAATTGCTCGTCTGTGCGCACGATTTGCTTATCACTCGCTAAGACTTCATCGAGCACATGATTGAGTTCATGGATGTTATTCGTGCCGAGCACAAAGTCAATATGGGGAAGTTTTTGAAAAAGAGACTCTTTTTTGGCATTGGCCATGCAGCCGGTGACGCCGATGATAGGATTGTTTTGCAAGGAGTGTCCTAATTTTCCTAGCTTCCCCATGACCTTCCTTTCTGCTAAATCTCTAATCGAGCAGGTATTAAAGAGTAATAGATCTGCCTGGTTTTCATCTTCCGTGCGCACAAGGCCACGCCCTTCAAGGAGGCCTACCATAATTTCTGAGTCAAGTTCATTCATTTGACATCCATAGGTTCTCACGAAAAAGCTTTGAAGTTTACGCATAATAAATCCACTTACCTGTTTTTAAGAAAGGGATTATTGTAGGGCAAACGTCATCTTTTTTCAAGTTTTCATCCTGCTGAAGTGAGGATACAGCTTAAAAAGTATAGAAGCTTCGAAGAATAAACTTACAAAAATGAATAAAAACATTGGCAAAAATGGCAGATAATAGGTAACATGTACCTTCATTCTGAACAAACATAGAATTTTTAGGTTCTAAACATGACTCAATATACAAATAAGACAATCATGCATCGTAAAGAAGATAGCCGGCCTACATGGTTTATTCTAGATGCAACAGGTAAAACTCTGGGACGCTTTGCTGCCGAGATTGCTAAAATACTTAGAGGTAAGCATAAACCCTCCTTTACTACTTATTCTGATGCAGGGGACGGTGTTATCGTTCTGAATGCTGATAAGATTCGGGTGACTGGTAACAAAGAAGCTCAAAAAGAGTATATTTCCTATACAGGCTATATGAGTGGTCTTCGTCGGACACCCTATCGTGTTATGAAAGCTCGTAAGCCTGAATACATCATTGAGCATGCTGTGAAAGGCATGATGCCGCATTCCCGTCTAGCTAACGCGCAGCTTAAGCGTTTACGCGTCTATGCAACAGGAAAAGAACATAATCTAGAAGCTCAAAAACCAATCAAAGCAAACATTTAAGATAAGTAGACACTATGGAAGAATTTGTAGCAACCGGTCGTCGTAAAACAGCCGTATCTTCAGTCAGAATTAGGCCAGGTTCCGGCAATATCGACATTAATGGCCGTACTTTTGAGGAATATTTTCCTTTAGAAATCCAACGACGTACGATTTTGGCGCCCTTTGAAAAGCTAAATGGTAATGGTCGCCATGATATGATTATCCGTGTAAAAGGCGGGGGGGTGGAAGGTCAAGTAATTGCTTCTCGTCTAGGCGTTGCTCGTGCTCTATTGCTCATTGAAGAAGGCCTCCACCAAGAGTTTAAATCGCAAGGATTCTTAACACGGGATGCACGTAAGAAAGAACGTAAAAAATATGGCCATGCAAAAGCCCGTAAGAGATTCCAATTCTCTAAACGTTAATCTTATCTTTCTACCGATTTTACTATTTCCCAAAGGAGCCAACAGGCTCCTTTTTTATTTCTTCAGCTTAACTTACTCGGCTAGAAGCCAGTCTTGGCAGTTTCTTATGCCTGTCTCTCTTGTTAATATAAACCACAGGATGAAATTAAAAGCGAGTAGCTGGGGTTAAAAATGATTCGGCTAGCAGAAGATAAAAGTTTTTGGCTATATAGCGAATCCTTTTAGGACACAAGATGCTTAAGAGTAGCAAATCTAGCTAATAGCGTTTTGTCTTAACAATCTTTTTAGTTTAAGAACTTAAAGCTTAAAATAACGCGAGTTATCCGGTAAAGAAATAGTTGAAAAAAGACCTTCACACGGCTTAAAAGTATTTTGTACGAGAAAAAACTTAAAGCCTGAACGTCAAAATGATTGAAAAAGATATCTATCTTCCTTGAGATAGAGTCATCAAAATTTTTTTATCTTTTGATTGATATCTTAGTAAGGTTAAGAAGCTATAAGCCATAAAACATAGCGTCAGATGATGATGTAGCTCTAGCCATGGACGTCCCTCAAAATGATCTAATCCTAACTCCTCTTTCATCTGTTCAGCGGAATAGTGGCCTATGCTTACGAATCCTGTAAGCCCTGCATTCAATTCACTTGCGCGGAAAAACACAAGTTAAGGAGTTGGCTTATAGCTTAAGTCAGGATTTGAGGCAGCCTTAGAGTGTTTTCTTATCCGATAACTCGCTTTTTTTAAGCTTGCTATACTTTTACTTTTATCTGGATGTAAAGAATTTTATAAGATTAAAAGAAAAAATTGTAGTCTTCTCAGTAAATGGCTTAGTTGGTTTATAGAATGCTAGAAAGGGCTTTTATGAGCTATAAATTTTTTCCTCCCATACTTATAGATGGAAATGAAAAGGCTAGTGGGCACAAGGGACCTGTTGCGTAAATGATTTAATAGCTTCTTTATTTAAGGCGCAGCCTTATACTAGATTTATCACCTAAGGTAGCACTCACTGCCATTTGAGCATTCCAAGCTTTGCCATATTATTCGCACCCAAAAATTTAGCCTCTAGCTCTGCTTGCCGGTAGGCTACTTTCCCAGTGGGGGATCTCTTCCAAAGCTTTTCTAAAAGCGGTAAATCGCCGTTTTGGTAAGCGATCTCCTATAATAGCCGCAAAGCTTTTTCTAGAGCTGCTTGGCTTTATCGTCTCCTCCCAAGCTGTAAATGACTTTTAAAGTATCATTTTATTCAAGGCTTGTCTGTAGCTTATCTAAAGTTTTTATGTTAGCAGGCTAAATTTTATAGCTCTCAAGCGGTGTTCAGAGAGTTTTTTATTCTCATTCCTCATTACCGTAAAAAAAGTGTGTCTTTGAGATAATTTCTTTATCAATCAGGTAAGCTGAAATATTAGCTTAATAATACGCTTTTAAATTACTCCTTACACAATTAGGCATACGATACAGCACATAAACTTTTCATTCTTTTTTCTTGCAGACATACCTTTCTCCAAGAAGCTATTGCCATCTTTTCTAGTTCTTTATAACCCCGATAAATACAATTAGACCAAAGATGGCTACGCAAGTAATGCCATAAGTTTTCA
>NZ_JAEMUE010000058.1:0-2701 GCF_018342435.1 Neochlamydia sp. AcF65 | reverse complement strand
TAAGAAAGAGAAATTCAAGCGTTGATTTATGTGTGTGAAGCGTTAAAGCTAAAAACTGATACGATTTCTTAACTAATCATTTGCCTAGCTTTTAAAAGTTAAACCAATTTTGCTTGGTGGCAATAGAGAGAGGGAAATACCTGATCCCATACCGAACTCAGAAGTCAAGCCTCTTATCGCCAATGGTACTGCACACAAGAGTGTGGGAGAGTAGGTCGCCGCCAAGCTTTTTTTTTCTTTACTAAACAGCACTGCTAAAAATTTTTCTCCTTTCCTATTACTCTATCTTGCTTTGTTTATCCTTTTTTCTTCCTTATCTAACTCTTTTAAATTTAGCTAGTTAAGCTATTTATCTCTTTTTCTTTTTTAATCTTGCTTATTATAAAGTAGGAGTTAATGAATTGATAAAGTTTAACTGCGTCTTTATATTTGTTTCCAAAGCAGCAACTGCTTGTGCTTCTCTTAAATTTTGATCGCCACTTCTTTTACTTACTTCTTTCATTAACATCTCTAAGCGAGGAAGCCTTTGCACAGGACCAATAAATATAGAGCCTAAATTGACATAAGGAGGCTTATTCTCAAAGCCTTGCAAAATATTCTTTCCTTCTGCTGTTCCTGAAATTTTTGTTATCAAACGATTGAGTTGAATATTTTTTATAACTAATATTCCTGTAGACTTTATGTAATCTTCTAAATTGCTTGCAGAAAAAATAGTAGCCAAAGCTTCTAAAGGATTTGCTGAGCTTTTTTGCATAGCCTCAAGCTGCCCAATTAATGATTCAGATTGCTTGGCTAGCTCTTGCCATCCTTGAGTTAGAATAGCATGTTCCTCTTCTGAGATAACCTTATGATCCAATAGTTGTTGGAAAACATTATTTTCAGAAGAATGAGAGAGCAATAAATGAATGTTCTTAAGATAACTTTTTTCGGTAGTAATAAGTTCATTTATCACTTGATCTAATTGTGAAGTGAGTGGCACAGGATTAAAATTTAAAGTAGTGGGTTGACTGAGGTGCGCACTAGAAGTAGAATCGGTAGAATTTTTGTATTGAGCAATAGCCACGCTGAAAGGCAAATCTTTAATAAACTGTAAGATGGCTTTTCCATCATATTCGTCGCTAGCCGTTAAACGCGTAAACTGACCCTCTAATTTTTTACCCATTTCGGGATCATTTTCATTAATTTTTGCTAGTGAATGATTAACAATCATATGAGCCATAGAAGGTGAATTCATAATCAATTTTTCACCATATGAACTTTGAATAAAGTTATTGTATAACTTCCTTATATCTAAAGGTTCTCCTGAGTCGTTAGGAATAAGAGGGTCATAGCCACTACGGAGAGTCGAATCTATTGTAGCTAATATTTTTGATAAGGCCGCTTGGCTGCTTTTACTGCGTCCTTGGTTAAAAAAACTTCCTAAGCTTAAAATGCGCCTTTTTGCAATTTCAATTGTCCCATTAGATTTAAGAGTAAGGCCTTTATTTTCATCATTTAATTCTTCTAAAAGCTTAGCAAATTTTTTAAAGATTGCTTGGTCTTCTTCTGATATAGCTTTCTTCTTATCGCTAGGTGGCAAAGTCTCTTCTTTATTGATTTCAGATTGATCTACTTGTGTAAGAATTTTACCTGTCGGATTTTCTATTTCCCCGGTAGTTTGTAAATCTAAAGCGAGTAATTCCTCTTCGAACGCATGAAATTTTTTTGCTTCTTCTGCACCTAATAAGGTAGAGGGCTTTTCTGCTTCTTTAGAAACCGTTCCAGCTATTTTTTCCTGCTGAGAAGAATCTGCTTTGGAGGGAAGGGGAGGAAGGGGAGGAAAGGGTTTAGAAACTCTTTCTTGTTTTGGCATTTGGCTAGTTACCTGCTTCTTAATATTTTCTGAATACATCTTTGTAGAAGCAGTTACCATGCTTTCAGCTTTTTTATCTAATTTCCCCTGTTTATTCCATGCCTGGACAGTTTTTTCGTACAATTTTTTTTGCTTTATTAGACGCTTTAAACCCGGTTTATCTCCTCTCTCACTTAACAATTTTTCAAGGGTGTTAAAATATTTAGAATCGACTTTATTAGTTTTTTGATCAGCATAATGTTTAGTCGCTGTTAATAAGTTGCTTTCAGCCGTATGCTCAAAGCTCACTTGTTTGAGTTCTTTTTCTTTTCCTAGGCCCAATCCTATGGCTAAGCTAGCTGCTTTTCTAATTTTTTCTGAACTAAATGAAGCTAAACGTTTTTGCTGATCTTCAGGAGATTTGCAATCAGCCAGTGAGACCACAAATTTTAGTTTTATTCCTTGAAGCTTAACATCTTTAATAGCTGATTTGCCATCAGCCGCTAAGGTAAAACCGTTGAGTTTGGGAGGGCTATCATGTTGAGAAGAGGCCACAGGGTTTGACAATTTAGAAAATATGGGAACTGACATAGAATTACTCCCTACTTAATTAGATCTTATGGGTAAATCTTTTTATAATTATAATTATATTATTAATTTTATAATTATTAATATTAAAATTTTCATTAAATTTGTTAAATAAAGCCAACTGTGAATGGTTATGATTTATTTCTTAATAAGAAATTAGCAAAAAGTATGCCAAGCAAAGGACAGGGCATTTTGATGAGAATTATTTGATAAACACCTTACCTAGTAATCCTCTCAGATAATTAGGTGCATAAGTAGCATTTCGCCTAGCATCGGTAATCC
>NZ_JAEMUE010000057.1:0-9075 GCF_018342435.1 Neochlamydia sp. AcF65 | reverse complement strand
TTCGGCAAAGAAAGCTTAAGGTACCCTTTTGCTTTTAGATAAGCAGACCTAAGGATTATCTTTAAATAACGTTAAAATTTTTATTTGCGGGAATGGCTGTCGTTCAATTCTTTATTCAGCAGGTGTCCATCTCTTGATTTTAAGTCTTTCCCCTCTTCTTGGAGGCATTAAAGGGTTTAGGACTTGCCTTTAAGATGATCGGTAAAAAGCTTACCTATAAGTACTGTCTTTATAAGTCTTTTACGCTCATTGGCAACCGGTAATAAATCTCTTTTTCTTATCGCCATATCCCCAATTAACATAGAGGGAAGCCCCCTTCTACCTAGGCGAGAAAGAGATGCAAATTTTACTTTTCTATTTCCCTGTGTTTGAACCTAGCCTCTCCATTACAATATGATTAATCATTTTATTTAATACTGACCTTGCTAATCAGAAAATGAGAAACATGAATGCTAAGTATTTTTATTACTAGGCACAAAGATAAAAACAAGCTAAAGTAAATAACTGTTAAATATTAGAAGAATTTAAAGCAGAAAAAACTCGTATAAGCTTTCGATAAATTTAACCAAGTTTAGCGACAAAAAAAGCACTAAAAAATTATTTTAAAATAGGATTTGTTTATGATGAAAGAAACCGATGGACAAGCTAAGCCTGGAAGCTTTTTTTTCGAAATGGTAATGAATCTTTCTGACTCTATAATTTCCACCTCTGAAAATGATTCTAAAGAATCTCCATTACAAGCTCAATCATTTCAAAAAGAAAAAAAGGTGATGAAACGAGCACTGGAAGTTAAGGAAACAGAGCTAAGCAAACAAATTTTAAAGAGAAAAAAATATGCAATTTGGAAGCCCCGTAATTTAAAGATAGATAATGCTATGCAAAAAATGCTAAAAAACTCTCAAAAAGCTATGGAAGAGCATATAGAAGAGGATATCCTGGCTTACGCCACTTATCAAAGCTGTCTCCCTATCCTAGATGATAATCTGCCTAAAGCTCCTGCTTTAAGCTTGGAATATGTATCAGCCGAAGCTCAAGGTAAAAGACCACGTATGGAAGATGTCCACCTTTTCCAAGAGAACTCCCAAGGAGCTTTGATGGGGGTTTTTGATGGGCATGGGGGCAGACAGGTTGCTAAGCAGGCGAAAGAAGAATTTGAAAAAAATTTCTTCGAAACATTAGCTTTGAATGAAGGAAATGTACATCAAACTTTCGAACAATTAATTGATGAAATTCACCAAAATATTATTCAGTACACTTACTATGATATGATAGGCACTACACTAGCTATAAGCTTTATAGATAAAAATACCCATCTCATTTATACAGCTACATTAGGTGATACTGAAGCTAATATCTATAGAAACAAAGAGTCCATCGCTTTATCTTGCGTGCGAAATTGGAGGCACGCAAAAGAAGCAGCAAGAGCAGCTATAGCCCTAGAAAATCCCACGCTAGCAGAATCATGGCCTCTTGCAAAAAATCCTAAGATGTTAAGGTATCCTAATTCGCGTACTGGTATTAATGTAAGTCGTGCTATCGGGGATAAATATGCTACTGGAAAGCCTGATAAACCGGCAGTTATTCACAAGCCCAAAATTACCGTCAATCGATTAAGAAAAGGAGACATTCTTATCATCGCTTGTGATGGACTAAAAGATTATGTTTTAGAAAATGAGATAATAGCATATGTTACCTCAGAGCCTCAAGAAAAAGAAGAGGAGCCTTTGGTTGACTTAGAAAACACAGAGGAAGAAGAAATAGAGGAAGGAGAAGCCACCTTGGATAATCCCCCAAAAAATTTAGCTCAACGATTGGTTGATTATGCGCTGGAAAAAAATTCCACAGATAATATCACGGTGGTAGTAGTGAAAATCCATTAAGTAAAAATAGATAGGGCTACGCCAAGGATATTAAGGGATTAATAATTGAATAAATCAAGCATTTACAAAAAATTTTAAGGTCATGCACATTGGAATTAATCTCGGTTCTATCCAGCCTATTTTTGTTGTGTGGCTAGGTTGAAGAGGAAGAGCTTTTATCGCCACAATATTGGTCATCTTATGGATGATTCGCCTATAATATTACCCACCAGTTTTTTTATCTACGCCGCATGTTTATCTCTCTTGGTTATTCTACCTTCATTGCACCAAAAAACTAGCTATTTAAACACCTTCTTAACAGGCATGCTATTTGGATTTGCTACCTATGCCACCTACGACCCCTAATCAAGCCACCTTAAAAGATGGGCTTTTAATAGTAACTTTGGTAGATGCCGCTTGGAGATCTTTTCTAGTAGGAACCTAAGCTGGCTTACATTATATTTTATAAGCCGATTCAGTTAAAAAGGGCGTACATAGCTTAGTTTACTTTAGAGCAAGGTATTAGTTTTTAAAGCGTATAAGATAATTTAGGAAAACCTTAGAAGCTGTTGAGAATAGACTGTCAAAGTAAAAGCTGCATCAACTCTTGAGGTTATAGCTGAATTAAATTTCTTTACCCCTATTGCTTCCTTAGTCAAGATTATAGATTATTTATCTGCAATTTCTTGCTCTTCAATATGGAAGTTAACGCTGTTGCATCAGCCATGTTTCTGCTAAGGCTATTTTTGGATGAATAGTATTAGCATTTTTTTGTAGCAATTTAAGAAGCATCTTTGTTCTAGGATTTTTTTCAAAGAAAGCTTGATGTTTTGCAAGAAAGCGCCAAAAAAGGCCATCCCATTTATCTACCCACTCTTCTTTGTTGTAAGCACTCATTTTAAGCAGATAGTTAGCTCCTGATATGTAAGGTTTTGTGCTCATCAATCCTTTATCAGCATATTGGCTCATTCCATAAACATTAGGTACCATCACCCAGTCGTAAGCATCAACAAAATAGCCCATAAACCATTCATAAACAGCATTGGGATCCGTTTCTACTAGCAGTAGAAAATTCCCTAAAATCATGAGGCGTTCGATATGATGGCAATAACCGGTCTGCAATAAGCGCTTAATTACATTATCAATAGGTAAAATTCCTGTAGTTCCATCCCAAAATCCTTTAGGTAAAGGAGCAGTATGCTTAAAAAAATTAGAACATCTTTCTTTTCTTCCTTTTAAGAGATAGCAAGCTCTAATAAACTCGCGCCACCCTATAATCTGCCGAAGAAAGCCTTCTAAAGAATTTAAAGGAATATTAAGGTTTGTGTGAGCAGAAAGAGCCTTTTCAACTACTTCTTGAGGAGTCAGCAATCCAATATTTAATAAAGGTGATAGACCACTATGAAAAATTACTGCCTCTGTGGCATGTATGGCGTCTTCATAGGTACCAAATAGCTGAAGTCTATGCTCAACAAAATCAGAAAGAACTTCTTTAGCCTCGCTGAAAGTGACGGCATAGGAAAAGGGGGTAGACTTGCCATAGGCTTTAGGAAATTCCTTTTCTACATACTCAACTGCTTCTTTAACCCAGCGATTTTGTTTAGGCGCAACAAGGGGAGGAATAACAATTCCTTTAGGTAAACGTTCTCTGTTTTCTTTGTCAAAGCTATATTTACCCCCTACAGGAGAGTCTCCTTCCATCAAAATATTAAGTTTCTTACGCTGATAAATGTAAAAAGGAGCCATTGAATAGTGGGTCTTTCCTTTAAAGAAAAGCTGAAGCTCTTTTTCAGTACACAAAAACATTGGAGACTCATAAAAGCAGAGTTTCCAATGATTTTTTCTAGCAGCTTTAGTAAGATCCTGGGAAAGCCAATCATCCGTTAAATTCGCTAAATGAACCTGGTCATATTCTTTCTGTGCTAAAATTTCAAAAAGGTCTCCTCGCTTATTTAAGGAGGTGGAGTCAATATAGAAAACAGAATATCCTTGCTTTTCTAACCAATCGGCATAAGCTTTCATAGCTGCTCGCAAAAGCACAAGTTTCTGCTTGTGAAATTTTTGTACCTTAAAAAAAAGAAATTCTTCAGCTAAGCAAACAGGGCGCGTTTTATCTAAGGCAGGATGTTTTTCAAAAAGCTGATGGGGAAAAATTAGGGTAATCTCTTTCATTTTTTAATGAATCCTCTCTCTAACTTTTCTTTAACCATCTCAAATAGATCCCTTTTTAAACAAGAATTATATAAAAAGGTTGCTTAAAATTTTTATGCTAAATAATAGCTAATGATTATTTACAAAAGCCTCTATCATTTGCTTTAATTCAGTCATCTTCTATTTTTGAGCTTTTAGCTGGGATAGCTGGAGCAGTAGCGACTACAATAGATAGCAGTGGCAAATAAATTATTAGCATCAAAAGCAAGTTAAATGTTTGGCTTTTATGGGCAGATGGAATCGATAGAGTGAATGAATAGACTTAAGAAATAATACGCTTTTAAGAAACTCATTATGCGGCCCCATACTTCATAAAAACCCCTCGGACCAAGTAGAGAGAGATGTTTCAGAGGATTGGTTATGCAGGCTAAGTTTTTTCAAAGTGTATAATTTAAACTAAATAAGAAAAACTTACGTTAAGAAATTTGTAAATTAATTCGGATGTGAACCTTTAGGGTAAACATCCTTAAAAAGGCGACCATGTAGATTTTCTATTCAAAAATTTTCGACTTCCTTAATTAAATTATTCTCTCGGCTAGCAAAAAAACAGATAAAAATTTGAATAAATAAGGACCTCTACATGTTTAGAAAAGATTTACTTCTTAGCCTAATTTTTGCTAGAAGAAACTAAAGAAAACAAATTTTTTTGAATTAAAGAGAGCTAAATGTTGTTTTGTTAAATGCTGCTTCAAAACCTAAGTTACTTAAGTTGCAAAAAAAAATGCTTTAGGGCGCCTTACCTCTCGATCTAACAATATCTTTAATCTACTAATTCAACATCACACGATTTTACTTTTATAAATATTTTCTAGAAAAGGGTTGCCCCTTACATCAACTTCACAATGACCAGGAAGCTGTTGAAGTAATCTAGGAAAAGTAGTTAACTTGTTGTTGTCTAAGTAAAGCTCTCGCAAAGAAGAAAGCCGCCCGAGGCCATTAGGTAGAGAGGTTAGCCGGTTGTTGCTTAAGTGAAGTTTATCAAGATCAAGAAGCTGCCCGATGGTTCCTGGGATATTCGCTAGCCGGTTGCTATCTAAGTAAAGCTCTTGCAAGGAATCAAGCTGTCCAATCGTTAAAGGCAGAGAGGTTAGCCGATTCTTATTCAAGTAAAGTAGCCGCAGCTCATCAAGCTGTCCAAACTCTGAAGGGAGGGTAGCTAGCTGGTTATTGACTAAGTAAAGCTCTGTTAAAGAATGAAGCTGTCCAATTTCCGCAGGAAGCGCAGTGAGCTGGTTGTCGCTTAACCAAAGCCTTGTTAGCTGGGAAAGCTGCCCAATTTCCATAGGTAACGCATTTAGATGGTTGTCTATTAAGTCAAGCTTTTCCAGCTGAGAAAGCTGCCCAATTTCAGCAGGTAAAGCGTTTAGATGGTTATCTATTAAGTCAAGGTGTTTCAGCTGAGAAAGTTTTCCAATCCCGGTAGGAAGCACTGTTAGCTTGTTGTAGCTTAGGTCGAGCTGTTCCAGCTGAGAAAGCTGTCCTATCTTTGCAGGAAGAAAAACAAGCTGGTTACGGCTTAAGTCAAGCTGTTCCAACTTAGAAAGCTGCCCAATTTCGGCAGGAAGAAAAACAAGCTGGTTATTGCTTAATTCAAGCTTTTCCAGCTTAGAAAGTTGTCCAATTTCGGTAGGGAGCATGGTTAGCTTATTGCTGTGTAAACAAAGCTTTTTCAGTTGAGAAAGCTGTCCAATTTCAGCAGGAAGAGAGGCAAGCTGGTTCCAGCTTAGATTAAGCTGTTCCAGCTGAGAAAGCTGCCCAATCTCGGCAGAAAGCGCGGTTAGCTGTCTATGGCATATAAAAAGCCTTTCCAGCTGAGAAAGTTGCCCAATCTCAGGCGGCAAAATTGTAATCTCTAACTGTAAATCTAAATTCGGCTCCTCTAAAATTTTTAATGGGATATCTAAATATAAACAACTAATATCTTCATCATGCTCTTTAATCCATTGTGCTAGCAGCTCTCCTTTTATCTTTAAAAGTAATGCTTTAATTTCTGCCTGGTTTAAGTACTCCTTTCCTCCCGGTAGGCGGCCCCAAAGCCATAGGCGGCTAATATTTAGTAGATAGGAGGAATAATTAGAAAGAGTAAAATCCTTGCTATTCTTGGATGTTCTTTCCATTGGAGAATAAGAAGTCGCTAAATTAAAAAGCCTTTGAAAAATGCAAGACACCTTTTCTTCAACGGAAAGATTGGATTCAATCCGATAAATTTGATCCAAGCTACGAACCTGTTCTGCCACATCCCCCTCCCTATCAGGAAAATGAAGATGAGCTATCGCGCCGTAAAGAGAGGGAATAGAAAGAGGAGAAAGAGCGTGAATTTTGTCTCCAAGCTCAACCATTTTCTTTAAAGTCGGATTTTCTGGAATTTGAAGTTCCTCCAAAAGACTGATTAAGCGCTCAATATAAATCTCTCTAGAAGATTCTAGCGGACGGAGCTTAGCTGTGGCGGCAAGTTGCCTCACCGTGTGGTTAGGTGCATGCCCTTCAATAGGCTTTCCATCTAGAGGACAAAGCTTATCGCCTGCTAAACGTTGGATCACCGTATCTTCATTAAAGGTGTGACCACAAGGAAACAAAACAACAGCATGAGCCATCAATTTTCCTGATGTCGCGTCTTTTATATTATTCGAGCCTATTACGCAGAGGTTTACCTTGCTGCTAGAAGTAGAAGTTGGCGGCATCATATAAGCTCCTTAAAGTTTCATAGCAATTTATTCTCTCATTATTAGAAGAGAGATGGTTTTTCAAAGATTTATCTTAACTCTCTGCTAGAGAACTTACTCTTTTTTCCTCTTTATTTAACGATCTTTATTTTAAAAACTGAAAGAAATCTTTCATATTTTATAAAAACCTTAGCGGATTTTCCTATCTTTCTAGCAATTTTCTTCTTAATTTTTATGATTAAATACTTAAGATTAATTGCCACCACGTTTTTATCTAATCACCTATAAATATGAAACGCCAAAGCTATTCTTTTTATTCTTCTAAGAAAAGAAGCTTATTATCTTTTCCGCCTCGTCTTTTCTTACGAAGCAAAAAGAATGAATAAAATTCTTTAAAGGCTTCACACTTTGCATAAATTAGGATAGCATATTTACCCTGCCTCTGTTTGCCTTAAAGAGCTTGCATAAGATCAAAAAGTTCTGGTTAAATGAGGAAAAATAAGTTTTTGCTAGATTAAACGCTACAAAAACCATCCCCTCCTGCTTATTAAAAAGCATTTTGCTATGGCAAATTTCTTTTAAGCGTTACCGTTGCCCGTTAATCAATTCCTAAAAATTTATTCCACAATTTTGGAGCTAGAATCACGGTTAATACACCCCGTAAACTTCCCCTCATGCTGTAAGATTTCCAACTTAATTATTAGAAAATCTTTCTTTATCTAAAATTAACATAATTGCATTAACATTTAATGTTTATTAATTTTTGCAAAACAAAAGTAGAAAAATGGATTACCTTCAAACTTTAACTAAAATAGAGAAGCAATTTAATATTTTAGGAAGCCTCCCTGTCATAGGTATATATAGTGGAATTGTACGTGTTGTGGCAGGTAACGTGCAGGCAACGGCAGGAGCTATTCTGGCAGGAACAGGTTATCTAGGAATGGTTTTTGATGAAAAGAATAAAAGAAAGTGGAGGCATATGACCAACTGTGGGATCCACCAGTTCTTCCATGGTATCTTAAATACCATTCGCGGGTATGGCGAGACGGTGCTAGCGGGGACAGCTTATGGTAGCTTCGCACTTCTTATCTATCAATTGACCTCCTCTGAGCCATTTAATCCCTCCTTTAAATATGAACGCTACCCTAATTATTTTAAATGTTCCCTTTCCCTGTTTAATTGAAAGCATAAGGAGGAATTTAAAGCTGGGATCCTGATTCCTTTCCCCCTACAGATGTCAAAGAGGAGAAGCGATTATCTAAAAAATTAAAGCTTATAACAGTAATTTAAAATTTATTGTATTTCTTATCGACAACGTTTTAAAAGGATAAAAAAATGAAATTTATAATAGAGATGGGAATTTAATCAAATTCTTTTTACTATAGGAAAGATAGAAGCTATAAAGGTAAGGAACAACGGCATGGAATTACAAGGGCTGGTAAGAAGCTATTTTAAAGGCTTTCATGAAATCTGGAATTATCAAAAAAATTATACGCAATTAAATGCTTTAAACCTGCTAAAAATGTTTTCCTATTTTATTTTAGCAATCCCTGTAGGTTATGCAGCTGTTTATGCTGCCACTTATCTTTATGGACGTATCAATAAAAAGCCAAGCCTAACCAAGCAAGATCAGCAGCTCAAAAATCGGGCAGCGAAAACTTTTTTTTCACTACATCTTCCTCAACCTATCTCACCATTTTCTCCCTTAAAGAATTGTCATGTAAATATTCAACTCTTTATCACTGAAGCTAAAATTTTTGCTCAGCAGCCTCGAAATGCCTATGGAGATCCGGACAAATTATTGAAGTACATTCATAACAAATTAGAAACAAAAGAATTTCAAACTAATCCTCGAGTGTTTATGGATAAGTGGAAAAAAGAAAGGGGCTTTACTGAGGAAGTACGTGTACCTGAAGATCAAGCAATGGCTTTTTTTGAAAGAAAAGTTATGCCACACATACGCTAAAACCTTATGAATCTATCTTGCTAATGGATTTATCTAAAAAGCTATTAAACTAAAAGTAAAAAATGCTTACCAATATTTTACTTTTCTTTCTTATCTAGCTAGTTTGACATGATTTAAAGGATATTTCATGCTTAAGCATATTTTGAGAGCGTTTTTTCTCCCAAATCGCTATAATTTGTTTACGCCTAAATCATTATAAAGCTCTTAATTTCTTGCAAAGTTGACTATGAAACCAATCAAGCTAGATAACAAACAAAGCCGTCTTTTTAAATCTCGATTTAGCGATGAACTCAATCTAGATCATCCTCTTATCCAGCTATCCAAATTGATTGAATGGAAGCAGCTGGAAGAAGAGTTTGATAAGCTGTTTGTAGAA